>JALEGJ010000109.1 GCA_022763115.1 Aquisalinus sp. | reverse complement strand
CTGATGCAAGGATTGTAAAGTCCTTCATGCCATACGCACGCTAAGCCCGAGGAGTTGATCAGATGTCACGTGTAAAAGGGGGCGCATCCGCCCACGCTCGTCACCGTAAAGTTGTCAAGGCCGCAAAAGGCTATTATGGCGCCCGCAAAAACCTGTTCCGCACAGCTAACCAGGCTGTTGAGAAAGCCGGCCAGTATGCCTATCGCGACCGCAAGGCGCGCAAGCGTCAGTTCCGCCGTCTCTGGATTCAGCGCATCAACGCAGCTGCCCGCCTCAACGGCATGACCTATGCGACCTTCATGAACGGCTTGTCAAAGGCTGGCATCGAAGTGGACCGCAAGGTTCTGGCTGACATCGCCGCGCAAGAGCCCGCAGCTTTTACGGAGTTGGCAAAACAGGCTCAGGCGGCGCTCAACTAAAACTTATGTGCCCCCACTGGGGCTCATGTTAGACAAAAGCCGCCTCGGAAACGAAGCGGCTTTTTTAATGAAATATGGTGTCAGTTTCGGCTGATGCCGAGAGAGAAATCAGATGGAACTCGACGATCTCGAAAAAGACCTGACGGACAAAATTTCAGCGGTATCGGATGAAGCCGCGCTGGAGGAATTGCGTGTGCATGCCCTAGGCAAGAAAGGCGTCATCAGTGAAAAGATGAAAGTACTGGGCAAGGTCTCGCCAGAGGAGCGCAAGACACTTGGTCCGGCGCTGAACGGCCTGAAAAGCCGCATTGGTGATGCCATCGCGGCCCGCAAGATTGTGCTCGAAGATGCGGCGCTGGAAGCGCGGCTCGCCACAGAGAAAGTGGATATCACTTTGCCGGTGCGCCCTGTGCAAAAAGGCCGCATTCACCCGGTCACGCAGGTCATGGAAGAGATTGCGGCGATCTTTGCAGATATGGGTTTCGAAATTCGCGAAGGGCCGGATATCGAGGACGATTTTCACAATTTCACGGCGCTCAACTTCCCGCCGGATCACCCGGCGCGCGAGATGCACGACACGTTCTTTTTCAACGAGAAGGAAGATAACTCGCGCATGGTGCTGCGCACACATACAAGCCCTGTGCAGATCCGCACCATGATGAATGAGAAGCCACCCTTGCGCGTTATCATTCCGGGGCGCACCTATCGCTGCGACAGTGACCAGACTCACACGCCGATGTTCCATCAGGTGGAAGGATTGGTCATCGACAAATCGACTCACATGGGCCACCTCAAAGGCACGTTGACGGAATTTGTTGCAGCGTTTTTCGAGGTCGATAGCGTGAAGACGCGCTTCCGCCCGCATTTCTTTCCGTTTACGGAACCCTCCGCCGAAATGGATGTAGGGTATGAGCGGGTCGGCAACGAAATCCGCATCGGCCAGGGCGATGACTGGATGGAAATTCTCGGCTCCGGCATGGTGCACCCGAATGTCCTGCGCAATTGTGGCCTGGACCCGGATGAATATCAGGGCTTCGCCTTCGGCATGGGTGTTGACCGCCTCGCCATGCTGAAATATGGCATCCCGGACCTGCGCGACTTCTTCGCCGCTGACGCCCGCTGGCTGGAGCATTATGGTTTCGACCCGTTGGATCAGCCTAATACGGCGACAGGGTTGAGCAGATGAGTAGCCTCAGGAATAGTTTTCAGCAAGAAATCAACTGGTTTGTCGAGAATCAAGGAGCGGAGTACAGCGTCGGAAAGCTCCGTGTACCCGTAAAAAAATATATTGCATGGGTAGATATTTTGGGTTCGTCAAGTTTTTTGTCCATTGATTATTCTCTGGCAACAAACATGATTGGACAGTTCCATGCTTCGGCGATTTTTTCAAAAAGAATCACCAACTTTGAGGGGGAAATATATCCGTTGGTAGACGGCTGTTATGTGGCTTCGACAAAGCCAGACAAGATCCAAAACTTTCTATGGGTAATGATACAAAAACTGGCGTACACGTTTATTAGATCTTCCCACAAAAATAGATTTATGGTGAGGGGGGCTATTTCATACGGAAGAATTATTGAAAGTGAACAGCTTGATAGGGCCTCTGAGTTTTTTCAGCAAGAGCAATCTTACTTGCGCAGCATCGTATTGGGCGCGCCTCTGGCAGAGGCTTATGAGAAAGAGCGGAGCGCATCCCCTTTTGGTATTTGGGTGAGCGAGAGCGCAAGGCAGCAGTCACCTGATTCGGAAAAGTCTCTTCGTTGTACTCATTGGAAGTGGTGGAAATATCGCGGTGGTGCAAAGCTTGGCTTGCCAAGTCCGATAGGAACTGCGGAATTGTTGAAATATGACTTAGGAAATTACTTGAAGTGGTGTGAGCGAAATATGCAAGGCCTGTTATACCCTGAAAGTGCTCTGGTGAGGCACAAGGCAGCTTACGAGGAGTATTTTGATGATATCAAAGACATCAAGCATTTGATTGAAGGCGAAGAAGGATGAAATTTCCCCTTTCCTGGCTGAAGAAGCACCTCGATACTGATGCGACGCTCGATGAGATCGTCGAAACGATGGTCCGTGTCGGTCTTGAAGTTGAAGAAGTCGATAACCCGGCAGAGCGCCTGAAGGATTTTACCATCGGCCATGTGCTGGAAGCCGAACCGCATCCGGATGCGGACAAATTGCGTGTTTGCAAGGTCGCGACGAAAGATGGCGAAAAGCAGATCGTTTGCGGCGCGCCCAATGCCCGGGCTGGCATCAAGGTCGTCTATGCGGCGGTTGGCACATATGTGCCCGGCATTGATGTCACCTTATCCAAGGCAAAAATCCGGGGTGTTGAGAGCTTCGGCATGATGTGCTCGGCCAGAGAGCTGGAGTTGGGGGATGACCATGACGGCATCATCGAAGCGCCGGAAGATGCAGAGGTTGGGGCTTCCGTGGTCGACGTTCTCGGCAGCAATGATCCGGTGATTGATTTCGAAGTAACGCCAAACCGTCCTGATACCAATGGGGTGCTAGGGGTGGCGCGCGATCTGGCTGCCGCTGGTCTCGGTCGGCTCATCAGTGAATCATATGAATTGCCACAGGGCCAGTTTGACAGCCCGCAGAAGATTGAACTCGATTTTACGGAAGAGACGAAAGACGCCTGTCCCGCTTTCGGCGGTGTTTACATTCGCGGCGTCAAAAATGGTCCATCTCCCCAATGGTTGCAGGATGCGCTTCTTAAAATTGGCCTGCGTCCGATCAGTGCTCTGGTGGACATGACCAATTATGTGTCTGTTGACCGGGCTCGACCGCTGCACGTTTATGATGCAGACAAACTGACGGGCCCCATCCGTGCCCGTCTTGGCCGTGGCGACGATGCACCCTTCGAAGCGCTGGACGGCAAGCAGTATCAGCCGGGTGAGACGATGACGGTTATCGCTGATGATGCGCGCGTTCTCGGCTTCGGTGGCATTATGGGCGGCGAATATTCGGGCTGTACGGAAGAAACGACGAACGTGTTCATCGAGGCAGCCTATTTTGACCCGACCCGCACCGCAAAAACCGGACGCAAGACCGGCATCATTTCCGATGCCCGGTATCGTTTCGAGCGGGGCATTGACCCGCGGTCGATAGAAGAGGGGCTGGCGCAAGCAGCGCAAATGGTCCTCGAAATATGCGGCGGTGAAATCAGCCATATGGAAATGGCAGGCACCGCGCCAGACGGCACAAAAAAAATCAGCTTCCCGCCGACGGAGGTCAAGCGCCTCACTGGTTTGGATGTCGCCGAAGATGAGATGGAACGCATCCTGACGGCCCTTGGTTTTTCCATTGAGCGCAGCGCGTCAGACTGGATAGTTACGAGCCCGTCTTTCCGTCCGGATATTGAGGGCAAGGCCGATCTGGTGGAAGAAATTGCGCGCATTGTCGGCCTCGACAATCTGCCGGAAGTAACACTGCCACCACTCGATGCGGTCGAGCGCCCGAAATACTCCAGGCAGCAGGACCGCATTCGCCTTGCGCGCCGGGCGCTGGCCAGTGCCGGGTATCTTGAGGCGGTCACCTGGTCATTCTGTGACGCGCCGCATGCGGCTCTTTTTGGTGCAGGGCAATCCAACCCTGATCTGGTGCTGGCAAACCCGATCTCGTCAGACCTTGGTGTTATGCGTCCCTCTGTGCTGCCCGGTCTTGTCGCCGCAGCAGGTCGCAATGCGGCACGCGGGCGCAAGGATCTTGCTCTATTTGAAGTTGGCGGTGCGTACACGTCAGATCAGCCGGATGGGCAGCAGACCGTGGCTGCCGGTTTGCGCGCGCACAACCCGTCACGGCACTGGCAGGGTGTATCGGTAGAAGATGGCGTTTTCACGGCCAAGGCGGATGCGATGAATGTGCTTGAAGCAGCTGGTGCGCCGGTTACTAATCTCATGATCCTTGAAGGCGCGCCAGTGCATTATCATCCGGGTCGTTCGGGTATTCTCAGCATGGGGCCGAAAAACCACCTCGCTTATTTTGGCGAATTGCATCCGCGTGTCTTGAAAGAAATGGATGTCGAGGGCCCGCTTTATGCGTTCGAAGCCATGCTTGATAAAATCCCGGCAGGCAAAGCCAAAGCTACCAAGTCAAAGCCAGCGCTGAACAAATCAGACCTGATGCCTTTGAACCGCGACTTCGCTTTTGTGGTCCCGGCCGATATGCCAGCCGAAAACCTGCTCAAGGCTGTACGCGGTGCTGAGAAAAAACTGATTGCTGGCGTCTCGCTGTTTGATGTTTACCAAGGCAAAGGGGTGGAAGACGGGCATAAATCGCTCGCCATCGAGGTGACCTTGCAGCCAGTCGAGAAAACACTGACGGATGAAGAGATTGAAGCCATCAGCCAGCGGATTATCGCTCAGGTTCAAAAGGCAACTGGCGCCAGTTTGCGCGGTTAGATGGGTGTGCAGGACCTCTCTCATTGGCAGCCTTGTCCCTTGCCTGGCGACAAGACTCTCGAAGGGCGTTTCGTCCGGCTTGAACCCTTTGATGCGGCGCGACACAGCGAAGGGCTTTTTGAGGCGGTGTGCCGTGAGCAAGCTGAAGCTATCTGGCAATGGCTTCCTCTGGACCCGCCAGAAAGTGCTGAACAGTTTCGGTCTGAGTATGCGCAGCTTATCAAGGCGCGTGGCTGGCGCACATTGGTCATTCATGGGCTGAGGGCTGATAAACTTCTGGGCCTGTTTTCTTTCATGCGCCTGCGACCGGAAGCAGGTTCTGCTGAGATTGGTGCAGTGACTTACGGAGCAGAATTGCAACGCACAGCGGAAGCGACCGAGGCTTTCTACCTGGCAAGCCGCCATCTTTTTTATGATTGCGGTTATCGCCGCTATGAGTGGAAGTGCAATCACCTGAATGAACCCTCGCGCCGCGCGGCAGTTCGCTACGGTTTCACTTTCGAAGGTCAGTTCCGGCAGGACATGGTCGTTAAGGGTCAGAACCGGGATACAGACTGGTACTCAATGCTCGACAGTGAATGGCCTTTATGCGGGCGAGCACTGGAGGCCTGGTTGCTGCCTGAAAACTTTGATGAAGCCGGGCAGCAAAAAAACAGGCTTGAAGATATCCGTGAAAGACTTGCGCGAGAAGAAGTAAAAAAGTAATTTCTCCACTCAGCGCCGCTGTAGCTCAGGGGTAGAGCAGTTCATTCGTAATGAAAAGGTCGGGAGTTCAAATCTCTTCAGCGGCACCATCAGCTTTCGCTGATTTTGGCAATTTTTGATGAATAATCAGAGCACCGACAACGCCGGCAATAATCCAGGCAATTGCACCTGCTGCAAAAACGCCTGTTGGCCCGGCAAGGTATTTCCAGAGAACGCCAGAAGATAAAACCCAGGCAAGTCCCGCATACAGAACAATATAGCGAAAGAAAGAGAGGCCAGCGCCCAGATTGGGATATCCCAGAGGATTCAAAACGCCGATGCTGACATGAAACAAGCCGGCAAAGATGTAGCCAAAAGAAACGATGAGGAGATACTGATCGGTCAGGGCAATGATCTCCGGGTCATTCGTGAACCAGCTACCGATTGTGCCGCCAAAAATTATCAGCAGTGCCGCGCTGGTGAGACCCCAGAAAATGGCAAACTTCCAGATCCAGTTTTCTGCCTGCGCCAGCCTGTCGGGAAGGTTGGCCCCGACATTCTGGCCGATGAAAGGACTGATGCCTACCTGAAACGCAAAGAAAGGCACGAGGAATAATGTTTCAATCCGTGCCCCAACGGTAAAGCCTGCAACTGCGTTTTGCCCGTAACCGGCAAGCAGAATTACGATAAGCGCTGTTGCAATGGGGGTTACCATTTGTGCGAGAGCTGCGGGAACCGCAAACCGCATGATCTCCCGGATATGGCGCGGCAAGGCCTGCACGGCGCGCCACGACACTTCCATCATGTTGTGCCGAAAGCCGAGGTAATACAGGGCCGAAAGGGCGATAGCTCCACGCGCAATAATAGTGGCGAGGGCCGCGCCGCTCATCCCCATTTCCGGGAAGCCAAGGAGACCAAAGACCAGAAGTGGCGACAATATAGCGTTGATCGCTGCAGCAGCCATCATCAGGATTGACGAGGCGATTGCCTCTCCATTGGCTCGGATCAGGTAATTGGCTGCCACTGGCGTGATGAGGAACCATAACCCCGCATACCAGACGTCCATATACTGATCGACATATGGCATCAGGTTGTCGGGGGTTCGCAGCAGTGCAAATACTTCGTCCGAAAAGATATACATAAAGCCCGTGAGAATGAAGCTCAGCAGGCTGACCAGCAGTAGCGTGTTTGTGACGAGGCGCCGGGCCCGGTCCGGTCGTCCTTCGCCAATGGCGCGTGAGACGATGGACAGACCCCCGGTGCCGAGGCCAATCGCCATGGAGCCCATGATAAAGATTACCGGGAAGCAGAAGCCCATGGCAGCAAGTTGGTCAGCGCCCAGTTGGCCGATATAGAAAGTATCGACAATATTGAAGGCGATCACCGAGATGAGCCCCATACTCATCGGCCAGCTATTCTGCCACAAGACGCGGCCCACGGGGCCTGTGGTCAGCGTTGCTTTTGTATGGTTTCTTTGTGGTGAAGGCTCCCGCATCGCGCCGGTATAAGGGCTGTGTTACGGCATGGCCAGCGCTGGCTTTCTGTCCTATTCAGAAGAAAAAAGGAGTGCTCATGATGACCACGATCAACGCCTTTGCCGCGCAGGAAGCGGGCGCGAAGCTGTCCCCTTTCACATATGAAGTGGGGCCGTTGGGGGCTGATGAAGTTGAGATTGCAGTGACAAGCTGTGGCATCTGTCACTCTGACATGTCGATCATCAACAATGAGTGGGGCGTAACCCGGTACCCGGTTGTACCGGGGCATGAGGTGATCGGGAACATCACGGCTGTTGGCGAGACTGTCACGCATCTGGCTGTGGGGCAGACAGTCGGGATTGGCTGGAATGTTCGTTCCTGCCTGACTTGCCATCAATGTATGTCCGGTGCGCATCATCACTGTGGCAAGACGCAGCCAACAATTGTTGGTAATCACGGCGGGTTTGCGGATCGCCTGCGGGCACAGGCTGCTTGGGCTGTTCCTGTGCCGGATGGCTTGACGGCAGAACAGGCAGGGCCGTTGTTCTGCGGTGGCATTACGGTTTTCTCCCCCATCGAGGAGTTCAACATCAAGCCGACAGACCGGGTTGGTGTGATTGGTATTGGCGGTCTGGGGCATCTGGCGCTTCAGTTCCTGCGGGCCTGGGGCTGCGAGGTCTGGGCCTTCACCACCAGTATGGATAAGGAAGCAGAGTTGAAGCAGCTGGGCGCCCATGAAGTGGCGAACACGCGTGATGATGAGACGTTGAAAGGCCTGCGCGGCAAGTTCGATGCGATCATTTCCACGGTCAATGTGGCATTGCCCTGGTGGCGTTATGTGGCTGCCCTTGCACCGGAAGGACGGTTCATTTCTGTGGGGGCGATTACCGAGCCGATGGACCTGCCGCCGCAGGCGCTCATCTCCGGGCAAAAGACGATTGGCGGTTCTGACATTGGCCCGCCAGCGCGGGTTGCCCGTATGCTGGAATTCTGCGCGCGTCATAACATAGCGCCGCAGATTGAGACGTATCCGATGGAACAGGTGAATGATGCGATTGCCCATCTGGAAAGCGGCAAAGCGCGGTATCGGGTGGTTTTGACGCGATAGCTTGACAGCAGGCGGACTTGTTCTCCAGGCTGTACGAAAATTTGCCGGGAGGATTGTGATGTCCGGATTATTGAAGGTCGTCGGTGGTCTTGCTGTGTTGCTGCTTGTCCTAGCTGCGCTGGCCCTTTTCTGGTATCTGCCGGTCAAGGCAGATCGTGACATGAATGTGGTCAAGCGTGATGCGCCGATCAGCGTATCTGAAAAAGCTGCAAAATTTCATGATGATCTGCGGGGCGCTGATCTGCACTCTGACATGCTGCTGTGGATGCGTGATCCATCCAAACGGCATTCACGCGGGCATACGGATTTGCCGCGTTTGCGGGAAGGGCGCGTTGCCGTGCAGGTTTTCGCCAGCGTGACGAAAACACCGGCTGGCCAGAATTATGAAGAAAATACAGCGGAGTCGGATCAGATAACCCTGTTGGCGATTGCTCAGCGCTGGCCGATACGAACATGGGATTCGATTTATGAGCGGGCGCGGTATCATGCGGAGCGTCTGTTTGCGGAAGAGGCTGAGTCTGATGGTAATTTCGTTGTTGCGCTGACAAAGCGCGATCTCGCTGATGCACTGGCAAAACGCGAAACAGATAAATCCGTCCTGGTCGGTATTCTGGCGACGGAAGGTAGCCACCCCCTGGAAGGTGATATTGATAAACTACAGGGGCTTTATGATGCCGGGTACAGAATGATTGGCCTGCATCATTTTTTTGATAATGAACTTGGTGGTTCACTGCATGGTGTTTCCGGTGAGGGCTTGACCCCTTTTGGCCGTGAGGTTGTGCTCAAGCTCGTTGAAATGGATATCATGATTGACGTGGCGCATTCTTCGCATCAGGTGGTGCGCGATGTTCTGGAAATGACTGATGAGCCACTGGTTGTTTCGCATACCGGCATTTATTCAGCATGCAATTCAACCAGAAATATCCCTGATGATCTCATGGCAGAAATTGCTGCGCGGGGCGGTTTGATCGGCATTGGTTTCTGGGCGGATGTCACCTGTAATGATGCGCCGGTCGGTATTGCCAATGTGATTAAATACGCAGCCGATAAATTCGGTGTAGAGCATATTGCGCTTGGCTCTGACTATGATGGCACCGTGACAACAACTTTTGATGCATCTGAGTTATCGGTGCTGACAGAGGCGCTGCTTGAGAAAGGCATGAGCGAAGAAGATGTCCGACTGGTGATGGGGGAGAATGCCATCAGGTTTTTTTCTGAAAATCTGCCAGATTAAAGAATGCGCGTCGTGTCATTTCCATGTCAGTCTGATTAGCGTATCCTTTCAATAAGTCAGAAGCCTGACCTAAAGGCAGGAGGATCAGAATGGGCAAAAATCTTGGCGTCATAATGGGGATCGTGCTGATCGCCTTTGGTATCCTGATGCCGGTGGCTTTGATGATGGTAGCCGAGTCTATCGTCGCTGTTGCGTCCCTGATTGGTGGTGAGCAAACGGGCAATATATGGGTCTATTTTCTCTATGGCGTGCCGTTTATCCTCATTGGTGCTTTCATCCTGTTCAGGGCCAGAAACTGATCTTTTGCTGAGCTGTTTTGTTGTGGCGGGCCTTGTGGCCTGTCACCATAGTAAAAAATGGAGGAGACATCATGGCGGCATCTGACCAGCAGCCCATCAGTTCCGGCTTTCATGCCAAATCGACAGCACTGGAAGTCATCGACGGGACAGATCTTGGCGGCAAGATTGCAATTGTCACCGGCGGCTATTCCGGCATCGGGACAGAGACGACGCGCGCGCTTGTCGCGGCGGGTGCCAGTGTGGTGGTGCCAGCGCGGCGCAAGGAAGCGGCTGAGGCTGAATTGGCAGATATCGCAGGCCAGACCATTGTCATGGAGATGGACCTTGCCGATCTCTCAAGTATTCGACGTTTTGCCGAGGCATTCCTCAGTACCAATCGTCAACTGGACCTTCTGATAAACAATGCAGGCATTATGGCCTGCCCCCTGACGCGGGTCGGGCCGGGCTGGGAGAGCCAGTTCGGGGTCAATCATCTCGGCCATATGGAACTGGCCAGGTTACTGGCGCCAGCGCTGATACGGGCAGACGGCGCGCGCGTGGTGGCGCTTTCATCCACGGCTCATGCAATGTCAGATATTCTGTGGGATGATCCGCACTTCAATCATCAGGAGTATAACAAGTGGGTTGCCTATGGGCAGGCGAAGACAGCGAACAGCCTCTTTGCTTTAGGTTTCGACGCAAAGTACCGGGGCGAAGGGGTGCGGGCTTTCGCCGTGCATCCGGGCGGAATTTTCACACCCCTGCAACGTCACCTGCCAGAAGAGGAGATGGTTGCGTTGGGCTGGAAGAATGCCGATGGCACTATTCCCGAAGCTGTGCAGGCGATGTTCAAGACGCCGGAGCAAGGAGCCTCTACGACAATATGGGCAGCAACCTCGCCAAAACTGGCTGATAGAGGCGGCGTGTACTGTGAAGATTGCGACATCGGCAAACTGGCTGATGACAACTCCCAGCGTTGGGAGCATGTTCGGCCCTGGGCCTGTGATGATGACGCGGCGCTACGTCTCTGGGAGATGAGTGAGAAAATGCTGTCAGAGGCGTAAAGGAGATAAGATGTCCATTACTGCAAGTTGTCATTGCGGGAAACTCTCCGCAGAAATGAAGGAGCCACCAGCCGAAGCAATGGAGTGCAACTGCAGTATCTGCAAGCGCAAGGCCCATACCCTGGCATTCGTTGGTCCAGAGCAAGTGACAATCACGGCTGATCCATCTGATGTTGCCACCTACACCTTCAACCAGCACAAGATACAACATCAATTCTGCAAGACGTGTGGGTGCTCTCCGTTTGGGGCGGGCGAGGACCCGTCAGGCAATAGCATGTATGCGATAAATCTGCGTTGTTCGGACATGGATTTGACTGGTATCAAAATTCATCAGTTTGACGGGGCTGCTCTGTAAAAGCCCTTATTCTGAAGGAGAAGGTATAAGCCTTGTGTTTAAGCATCTGCTTATACCGTGCCTTCGATGTGTAGCAGGATCTGCCACGGTTTTGAGAATTGTTCACGCCCTCTCACCCGATAAGGCACCTGTTCTCGCATGGCGCACGTGCCTCCATTGGTAGAAGAGAATAATTACAACTTACATGCGCCATACCGTACCTCATCTTTCGACAGGCTCAGATGAGGTGCTTTTGGCAGTGTCCTCACCCAAACCGTCTTCTACTCGTTCGTCTGCCAGTTTGCATAACGCCCGGAATAAGTCAGGCTTGCTGCTACCGCACAGGGAACACACCAGATTGTCAAAGAGCCGCCAGCCTTTAGGGCTGACCTGCGCATAAAAGACATCCCTCACGCGCAGAATATATATAGAACAATATATATATAAAGTCAATATATAAGATCTCTTTTGTCTCCGCGATCACACCGTGTTTTCCATCGTTATCAGCAGATATAAAAAGCCCGGGGCGTTGCCCCGGGCTCAATCATTTTGAAGAAGTGACCTTCCGGCTTATTCGCCGTAGCCCTCCGGCAGGGTGAGGCCGGTATGGTGGGCGATGAAGCCCCACATATCCGCATATTCCTCGATGATTTTTTCTGTTGGCTTGCCAGAGCCGTGTCCTGCCCTTGTCTCGATACGGATCAGTTGCGGCTCGCTGCCTGTTTCTGCTGCCTGAAGGGCGGCAATATATTTGAACGAATGGCCGGGCACCACGCGGTCATCTGTATCAGCGGTGGTGACCAATACTGCCGGATAGTCGGCGCCCTCCGAGATGTTATGATACGGAGAGTAAGCGTAGTTGTTCCGGAAATCCACCTCATTGTCTGACGGCTTGCCGTAATCATCTGTCCAGAAACGGCCTGCGGTGAACTTGTCAAAACGCAGCATGTCCATGACGCCGACAGCCGGGAGGGCTGCTGCAAACAGGTCAGGGCGTTGATTGACAACCGCGCCGACGAGCAAGCCACCATTGGACCGGCCATAGATCGAGAGCTGGTCTTTCGTCGTGTAGCCTTCTGCGATCAGATATTCGCCAGCAGCAATGAAATCGTCAAAGACGTTCTGCTTCTCCAGAAGGCGTCCGGCGTCATGCCACTCCTTGCCATACTCGCCGCCGCCCCGCAGATTGGCCAGGGCAAAGACGCCGCCCATTTCCATCCACGCAAAATTGGTGATGGAGAAAGACGGGCGCAGGGAAATGTTGAAGCCACCATATCCATAGAGAAGTGTTGGCGCGCCTGCCGATATATCCAGACCTTCCTTGTGGGCGATGAACATAGGGATTTGCGTGCCGTCTTTGGACGGATAGAAAACCTGGCTCACCACATATTCAGAAGGGTCGAAGGGTGTTTCCGGTTGCTTGAAGATTGTGCTTTCACCCGTCGCCACATCAAAGCGATAGATTGTTGTCGGGCGGTTGTAGCTGGAGAAGGAATAGAATGTTTCTGATTCATCCTGTGCACCTT
>JALEGJ010000108.1 GCA_022763115.1 Aquisalinus sp. | reverse complement strand
GGATTTCATTTTAGGGTCCCAGCGATGTGTCTGGTGACCAAAGTGTACGCCAGCTTCAAGCAGCTGACGCATTGAGAATTCAGGAAGCGCCATCAATTTACTCCTCGGTTATGCTTCCACGGAGCCAGACAGCCCAAAGGCCACCGAAGATTGGTCCCGTGTGTTTAATAGCGGCGGGCGTTACGCGCTTTTCGAGAATTTTTCAATAGCTGCGGCATAACTTTTTTATATTACCGCAACTCTACATCCGAGACGCCATCAATTGTCTTGAGAGCCCCTTTCAGGGCAGCTGTTGTATTGAAATCCCCGGGCAGCTTCAGTTCAACTTCGCACCCATTGTCCGGAAGGAAAAAATGCAGGAGGGCGGTGCCTGTTGCACTACCGTTGCGGCTGGTGCCGAGTTCATAGAGACGCTTGCGAACCGAGTTTAATGCTTCCGGACTTACCACAGAGATACGCAATTCCGCTTGAGTAGCCGCAGCCGCTTTATCAAGAAGCTGAATGGTTTCGCCGGTTAGCCGGATATCGCCATCACGCTCCTCAGCAGATACCCCGACCATGACCAGTGTCCCTGGTTGCAGATGGTCGCGGGCCGTTTCAAGTAATTCGGAAAATACGGTAATTTCAAACTCACCGCTCTGGTCGGAGAGTTCCACCCAGGCAAAGGGTTTACCGGATTTGGCGCGGCGTGGATTGAAGGCACGTATGACACCGGCAAGCTTCAGAAAAATCCGCCCTCCTTCTCCCTCCACGGCTGCTGTGACATCGTTGAAAGGAATGACGTTCAATTTCTCCAGACTGCTGGCATAATCGTCGAGCGGATGACCAGAAAAATAAAATCCGATTACAGCGCGCTCATGATCAAGGCGATCAATGGGTAGCCATTCCTCAACGGCTCTCAGTGCGGGGCGCTCAAGAGCAGAGCTGCCGCCAAGATCGAACAGGCCACCCTGATCGCTGTTACGTTCATCCGCTGCCTTGGCCGAATATCGAACAAGAAAATCTGCCATTTCCACAATTTGCGCACGGTTCTTGTGAATGCTGTCGAAAGCACCGGCTTTAGCCAGATTTTCAAAACCGCGTTTGCCAATCTGGCGTCCATCGACCCTCTCGGCAAAATCATAGAGATCGGTAAACGGACCGCCTTCCCGGCGGATCTCGGCGATGTGAGCCATGGCCTGCTCGCCCACATTTTTGATGGCAGCCAAGGCATAAACAACAGCGCCATCATGAACGGTGAAATCTGCTTCTGACAGATTAACGTCGGGCGCTTTGACCTCGACTTCACAGCGCTTCGCATCCTTCATGAAAATCGCAAGTTTGTCAGTATTGGCTTTATCGAGCGACATGGAGGCGGCAAAAAACTCTGCCGTATGATTATGTTTGAGCCATGCTGTCTGGTAGGCAATCAAGGCATAGGCTGCAGCGTGTGACTTGTTGAAGCCGTAACCGGCAAACTTGGCGACAAGTTCGAAAATGGATTCAGCCTTGCCCTTGTCGACATTATTTTTTTCAGCTCCTTCGACGAAACGGATTTTCTGCTTATCCATTTCCTCTTTTTTCTTTTTACCCATGGCGCGGCGTAGCAGGTCAGCTTCACCGAGTGAGTAACCGGAGAGAATTTGCGCAATCTGCATCACCTGCTCCTGATAGATGATGACGCCGTAAGTTTCCTTGAGAATGCCCGTCAGCTTCTCATGAAGGTAATCCGGTTCTTCACGGCCAAATTTCCGCTCGATATAGGTCGGGATGTTTTCCATCGGCCCCGGACGATAGAGCGAGACGAGAGCGATAATATCTTCCAGTGTATCCGGCTTGAGCCCTTTCAGGGTGGAGCGCATGCCAGTGCTTTCAAGCTGGAAAACACCTACGGCATTGCCCTCTCCGAGCATTTCGAACGTACCGCGATCGTCCAGCGGAATGGCATCAATATCGACGGTGGTACCGAACTGTTTCATGAGATCGAGCGCTCGCTGGATGACAGTGAGCGTCTTGAGGCCAAGGAAGTCAAACTTGACCAGACCTGCTGGCTCGACCCACTTCATATTGAACTGGGTTGCTGGCATGTCTGAGCGCGGGTCCAGGTAAAGTGGCACCAATTCATCAAGTGGGCGGTCGCCAATAACCACACCGGCAGCGTGGGTTGAAGCATGGCGATAGAGACCTTCCAATTTCAGGGATTTGGTCATTAGGTCAGCGACCTGCTCTTCACTGTCACGCTCTTGCTGTAATCTTGGTTCGGTCTCGATTGCCTCTGCCAGAGTGACCGGATTGGCAGGATTGTTCGGGACCATCTTGCAAAGGCGGTCCACCTGCCCGAACGGCATGTTCAGCACACGGCCCACATCACGCAGGACAGCACGTGCCTGCAACTTACCGAAGGTAATAATCTGGGCGACGCGATCCTTGCCATATTTTTCCTGAACATAGCTAATCACTTCGTCCCGCCGGTCCTGACAAAAGTCCACATCAAAGTCGGGCATAGAGACACGTTCAGGATTGAGAAAGCGCTCAAAGAGAAGGCCAAATCTCAACGGATCAAGATTGGTGATCGTCAGCGCCCAGGCAACAACGGACCCGGCGCCGGACCCCCTGCCCGGCCCGACAGGAATGTCATGCTGTTTGGCCCATTTGATGAAGTCAGAAACGATCAGGAAATATCCCGGGAATCCCATATTGTTGATGATGCCCAGTTCGACATCCAGACGCTTCCAGTATTCCTCTTCAGGTTCGGCAAGCTCGACTTGCTCTAATCTGGCCTTCAGGCCTTCACGTGCCTGACGCTCGAGTTCTTTTGCCTCGCCGTCAGTATCCCCCTCAACAAAATTTGGCAGGATTGGCGGATGGGTTCTGGGCCGGAAAGCGCAGCGACGGGCAATCAGACTGGTATTCTCGATGGCTTCCGGCAGGTCTTCAAACAGGGCGGCCATTTCAGCGCCGGAGCGGAAATAGTTGTCCGGCATAACTTTGCGCCGATCATCCTGCTGAATGTAGGCGCCCCCTGAAATACAGAGCAGAGCATCATGTGCCTCATAATCATCGGGCGCAGCGAAAAATGGCTCATTGGTTGCGACGAGAGGTAACTCAGCAGTATAGGCCAGTTGCAGTAACTCATTCTCATAAGATGTTTTGTGATGTGCCCGCGCCGCTGCAATCCGCTGGATTTCCACATAAAGTCTTTCTGGATAAAATGTTGCCAGACGCTTCAATAAAGTATCAGCATCAGATTTGCGGTTATCTCTCAGGAGGCGGTCAACAGGGCCATTGACGCCACCCGAAAGACAAATCAGTCCCTCAGAATACTGATCCAGCGCAGCCAGTGTTGTATGGATCGCCCCTTGTGCGGCTGTTGCCAGAAAAGCCTGGCTCGTCAGCTTCATCAGGTTCCGGTAGCCAAGCTCATTTTGCGCCAGCAGCACCAGCGACGGCAGTGGCTCATAGCGTTCCGGGTGAAGGTCCAGTTCTTCAGGGTTCAGGGCCAGCTGGATACCGGTGATGGATTGGATCCCGGCAGCACTCAGTGTTTCTGATGCTTCCAGTGCGCCAAACAGATTATTGGTATCAGTAACAGCAACAGCGGGCATCTCATGCTGCAAACAGAGATCTTTCAGCCGCTTGATGTGAATAGCGCCCTCTGCAAGCGAGTAGGATGAGTGGAGATGAAGGTGGATGAACGGCTGCATGGCTCTATTCCTAGACGGAGTCAGGTCTGCTCGCAGCCTGATCTTTCCCACATAGACGAATTCTACCCTGCCCTCAGGCGAGCAAACCGCTCCACATATTCACCGTGGCAATCAGGCCAATCAGGACAGCCAGACCCAGCGCATCGCGGATATTTATTTCATTGGACATTTTGCAACTCCTGTTGTTCATATAATGTTCCAAGTTACATATTCACTATATGTTCTCGTTGCAAGGGGTTTTCGCAAAATTTCTCACACAGGCAAAATCAGGCAAGCACAACCGTTTTGCGACCGCTGATAAAAACGCGGTGCTCTGTGTGCCAGCGAATGGCGCGCGCCAACACCTGTGACTCCACATCGCGCCCAATCGAAACCAGCTGTTCCGGTGTCTGGGCATGGGTGACCCGTTTGACATCCTGCTCGATGATCGGCCCTTCATCGAGGTCAGGGGTTACATAGTGTGCAGTTGCCCCGATCAGTTTCACGCCGCGACTATACGCCTGATGATAGGGCCTCGCCCCCTTGAAGCTGGGCAGAAAGGAGTGGTGTATGTTGATGCATCGACCTTCAAGCCAGCGGGCAAATTCGTCTGACAGAATCTGCATGTATCGGGCAAGTACAACCAGATCGGCATCACTGTCTTCAATAAGCTGGCGAAAGTGTGCTTCCTGTGTGGGCTTTGTCTCCGGTGTTACCGGAAGGTGATGAAAGGGAAGGTCGTAGGCTTTGGTGATATCTTCCATGACCTTATGGTTCGACACGACCCCCACCAGATCAATGGGAAGAGCGTCGATGCGCCAGCGATGCAAGAGGTCAACCAGACAGTGGCCGTGTTTTGAAACGGCCAGTAAAACGCGGCTTTTGCGATGCGCCGGATGAAGGGCCCAGACAAACTCTCTTTTCTCTGCAACCGGTCCAAACTTGGCACAAAGCTGATCGTAAGATGCTGCCGGAGAGACCAAGTGTATTCGGATGAAAAACGTGCCGCTTTCAGGATCGCCATATTGGGATGCATCCCGGATGTCTGCGCCCTGAGATGACAGAAAAGTTGAGACTTCCGCCAGTATGCCTGGCCGGTCAGGGGATCTGATTTTTAGAATGTAGTCTTGCTCTGACATTCTCTTTCCTGCGCGTTTTGACAGGAAACACCTGCCAGAATTATGTGACCGGCTCGATTTCTTTTGCCTTCAGGCGCACGCGAACCAGCTTGCGATCATGGATCGCTATAATCCTATCCATTTTCTGTGCCAGAGCGCGGTCATGAGTCGCGATAATGGCGGAAAGGCCCTGCTCCCGGACCAGTCGCAAAAGTTGCTCGAATACCTGGCCAGAGGTCGCCACATCGAGATTACCTGTTGGCTCGTCTGCCAGAAGAAGGGACGGCTGGTTGGCCAGTGCGCGGGCGATGGCGACACGCTGTTTCTCCCCGCCCGATAGCTGGGCGGGTTGATGCGTGAGGCGCTCGGCAAGGCCCATGTCGGTGAGGAGTTTCCTGGCGCGCTCTTCTGCAACCTTGCGAGACTTGCCGGATATGATTTGCGGGATCGCTACATTGGTCAGAGCATTGAATTCTGGCAGCAAGTGATGGAACTGATAGACGAACCCCAACTCATTACGCCGCACGGCTGTTTTTTGCGTGTCTGTCATGCCTGCTGTGGGACGGCCTTGAATGTAAACCTCGCCCAATGTAGGTGCCTCCAGCAGGGCCGCTATGTGCAGGAGTGAGGATTTGCCTGAGCCGGATGGCCCTAGTAACGCGATGATCTCACCGCGCTCAACAGCCAGGTTGGCCTCTTCCAGCACGCGCAATTCGCCATAAGCGCGGGTGATGTTCTTGAGGGCCAGAACAGGTGCTTTGCTAGCGGATGGATTTTCCTGAACTTGCGACATTATTCGTACCTCAACGCTTCGACAGGATCAAGCTGCGCGGCCCGCCAGGCCGGATAAAGCGCGGCGAGGAAAGAAACGCCAAGGGCAAAAATAGCGACAAAAGCAACCTCCCCCAGTTGCACCTGAGCCGGCATTTCGTCGAACAGGTAGATATCCGAGGCAAAGATCGGACTGCCGCGCAGGTTGGAGAGAAACTTCTCGATTGCAGACACATTCAGGCTAATCAGCACTCCAAGTATGACGCCGATAATCGAGCCAGCAACACCGATCAGCGAGCCGGAGATGCAGAAGATGCGCATCACGGCGCCTTGCGTTGCTCCGACGGTGCGCATCACGGCGATATCGCCACGTTTGTCCTTTACCAGCATGACCAGGCCGGAAATGATATTCAGCGCAGCGATAGCGATAATCAGTGACAGGATAATGCGCATCAGGCCACGCTCTGTTTGCAGGGCATTGAAATAACTCTGGTGCACGTCCTGCCAGTTATAGGTGAAGGTCTGGTCGCCCGCGGCGACAGCTATGCTGCGCTCGAAGTCCACCGCTTTGGTCGGGTCGCTGACCCGAACTTCGATCTTGTCCACCGCTGTACCGCGTTTGAAAAACACCTGCGCCTGTTCAAGGGGCATATAAACGAAGTAGCCGTCATATTCTGAATTGCCGATGCGATAGACGGCGCCTACTTCATAGGTCTTGTTCCGTACCGGGGCCGTGCCCATGGGGGTTTCTGTGCCGCCTGCCGTGACGAGTGTGACAGGGTCACCGGTGCGCACGCCAAGGCTGCGGGCAAGGCCAACGCCGATGGCAACCTTGTTGCCACCTTTCCTGCCCTCACCGAAATCTTGCAGCGTTCCTTCAATCAGGTGCTCTTCTCCGGCAATCAATTCGATGGCGCGCAGATCGTCCGGATTGATCCCGAAAACGACACCCGCTGTCTGCTGCTCGCCAGCAATCATGGCGACCGGCGACTGAATGATCGGTACCGAACTGGTGACGCCGGGAATGGTGCGCAGCTCATCGGCGAGCAACTGGTAATTGTTCAGAGGTTCTGCCGAGTTGGACTCCACAAACACGTGACCGTTGACGCCAAGAAGCTGGTCCAGCAATTTCGTGCGGAAGCCCTGCATGACAGACATCACGATAATCAGCACCGCAACTGCCAGCAGGATGCCGACAAAGGCAATGATCGAAATAAGCGAGACACCGGCACCGTTTTTTGTCGCGCTGATATAACGCCGGGCAATCATCCATTCGAACAGGAGGCTGGAGGACTTTTCCGGACCAGTGTTACTGGTGGGCTGTGGCGGTGATTGTGCGATGTCGGCGTCAGCCATGGTCAGGTCTGCCTGCGTGTAACTCTTGTGCCCTGTACCTGCCCGGATTTACGCAAGGCAGCAAGTGTCAATGGCGTAACGGCCCTGTCATCGTCTGGTAAGAGTTTATGCGAAAGGCCGCTGAACTCGCTCAGGTGACCTTCAGCGCTTCCTGAATGTTGGTTGTGACCAAATTCAGCGCCTGCTCCGGGGCCAGGTCCTGTTTGTCACCGGTGGCACGGTCCTTGACCTCTATAATACCGTCTTTGAGGCCGCGCGGGCCGACAACCAGCTGATATGGCAGGCCAATCAGGTCCATGGTGGCGAATTTCTCACCAGGCCGCGCGCCAGTATCATCATAGAGAACTTCGATACCGGCAGCTTCCAGTTTGCTGTAAAGATCAGCACAGACACGATCTGTATTCTCGTCACCGGCTTTCAGATTAACAAGCCCCACATGGAACGGTGCAACGGATACCGGCCACTTGCAGCCATTGTCATCGTGATGTGCCTCGATGATGGCGCCAACCAGTCGCGACACACCAACCCCGTAAGAGCCCATCTCGACCAGGCTTTCTCTGCCATCAGGTCCCATAACCTTACAATTCATTGGTTCGGAATACTTGGTGCCGAAATAGAAAATATGGCCAACTTCGATTCCGCGTGCTGACAGGCGATCCGCTTCAGGAATTTCATTGAAAGCCGCTTCGTCGTGCATTTCATCTGTTGCGGCATAAACGGCGGTACGCCCTTCAAAGATGCCTGTCAGGTCGCCGTCGAAATCAGTATCTGCAGGCGGAATATCCATATCGACCAGCTTGCGGTGACAGAAGACTTCGCTCTCGCCCGTCTCCGCCAGTACAATAAACTCATGGCTTAGGTCGCCACCGATCGGCCCGGTGTCCGCTTTCATGGGCACAGCGCGCAGGCCCATGCGGGCGAAGGTGCGCAAATAAGCTGCGAACATTTTGTAATACGATTTGCGCGCATCTTCCGGCGTCAGGTCAAAGGAATACGTATCCTTCATCAGGAATTCGCGCCCACGCATGACGCCGAAGCGCGGCCTGATCTCATCGCGGAACTTCCACTGAATGTGATAAAGCATCTTCGGCAGATCCTTATAAGAGCGCACCCCTGCCCTGAAGATTTCCGTAATCAGCTCCTCATTGGTCGGGCCGTATAGCATCTCGCGCTCTTGCCGATCAGAGATGCGCAGCATCTCCGCGCCATAGGCCTCATAGCGCCCGCTTTCACGCCACAGATCAGCCGACTGAATAGTCGGCATGAGCATCTCCACAGCGCCAGCCCGGTTCTGCTCCTCACGCACGATCTGGGCGATCTTTTGCAGAACGCGATGCCCCAGCGGCAGCCATGAGTATATCCCGGCCGCCCCCTGACGCATCATCCCGGCGCGCAGCATCAACTGGTGCGATACGATGGATGCTTCAGCAGGCGTCTCTTTCAGAACAGGCAAAAAGAATTTGGACAGGCGCATATCGGTGTTCCTTGATTGAAGGGGCTGTTTAGGAAGGGCTGCATGGAATGTCTATGTTCATCTGGCCCTGTATCGGATGCCGGGCATGGATCAGAAAACACAATCAGCAATCGACTTCATATTCTGGCATTGGCGCGCTATGTTGTACGTAGTTTAAGAGGAAAGTCGCGTATGTCGCTTCACCCGGCCATAGAGATCAAGAACCTCGCTTTTGCTTATCGGCGTCAGCAGCCGTTGCTCGATATTGACAACCTCACCATCGAACAGGGCGAAAAAGTGATGCTTGCTGGCCCCAGCGGCTCCGGCAAAAGTACCCTACTCGGCCTGATTACCGGTGTTGTGGAAGGCGCGAGCGGCTCGCTGAATGTGCTTGGTCAGGATTTTGTCACTCTGTCCGCAAGCCAGCGTGATGCGATCCGGGCGGACCATATCGGTTATATTTTCCAGAGCTTCAATCTGGTGCCCTACCTGTCTGTTGTCGAGAACGTCACGCTGCCCTGCCGATTGTCAAAAACGCGGGCCAGTAATGTGCAGGGCAGTACGACGGCAGAAGCCAAGCGGCTGTTGCAAACCCTGGGGCTGGACGATCCGGCGCTGTTGAAGCGATCCGTCACCGCCTTGAGTATCGGTCAACAGCAAAGGGTTGCGGCCGCGCGCGCGCTCATGGGCTCTCCTAAATTGGTCATTGCGGATGAGCCCACCTCCTCGCTTGATGAAGATGCAAAGCGGGATTTCTTGCGGTTGCTGCTGGAAGAAGCCGACAAGGCCGGGGCTGCCGTTCTGTTTGTCAGCCATGATCGTACACTGACTGAAAAGTTTGATCGAGCTGTCCTGCTGGAAGAGATAAACACAGCCTACTCCGGCAAAGTGAGGGAGACGACCTGATGCGCTTTCCATTATTCTCTCTCAGCTACAAAAGCCTTTTGAACCGCCGCGTCAGTGTGTTTCTTACTGTTCTCTCCCTTGCGCTCAGTGTGACGCTTTTTGCGGGTGTCGAGAAAATCCGTGAGGGTGTGCGCTCCGGTTTTGAGACGACGATTTCCGGTACTGATCTTATCATTGGGGCACGGACTGGTCAGATCAATCTGCTGCTTTACACGATATTTCGCATAGGTGAAGGAACGCCTGGCATTTCCTGGGAGAGCTATCAGATTGTTGCAAACCGGCCCGATGTTGCCTGGACGATCCCGCTGTCGCTGGGAGATTCTCATCGCGGTTATCGTGTGGTGGGAACAGACAATAATTATTTCGAACATTACAAATATGGTCAGCAGACCAATCTCGCTTTTGCCGAAGGGGGTGAGTTCGAGAACGCGAAGGATGTGGTGATCGGCGCAAAGGTCGCAGCTGATCTTGCCTACTCTCGTGGCGACCGTATCCGCATTGCCCATGGCCTTGTGGCCACTGAATTTGCCGAACATGATGCAGAGTTCGTGATTACCGGCATCCTGCGGCCTACCGGCACCCCGGTTGATGCGTCAGTTCATGTGACGCTTGAGGGGCTTGATTTGGTTCATGAAGATGAGCCGCAATCCACTGCGCGCCCGGCACCTGCTCAGGCGAAAGCATCTGAGGCAGAGGGGCATGACCATGGCGATGAGGCGCACGATCACGAAGGTCACGATCATGCCGAGGATGAGAGCCATGCCGATCATACAGACCACGATCATGTTCACACGCCCGGTCAGATATCTGCCTTTCTCGTTGGTATGACATCCCGCCCCCTCGCCTTGCGGCTTCAGGGGCAGGTCAATAATTATCAGGGCGAGGCCCTGATGGCGATCCTGCCGGGTGTTACGCTGCAACAGCTCTGGTCCATGTTCGGGGTTGCAGAAACTGCCCTGTTTGCGATTTCTGCTTTTGTTATTGCTGTTGGCCTGATCGGAATGCTGATACGCATTCTTGCCAGTCTTAATGAACGCCGCCGGGAAATGGCCATTTTGCGCGCGCTTGGGGCCCGGCCGGGGCACATCTTCAGCCTGCTGGTCTGTGAAACGATGTTGAGTGCTTTTATCGGCGCCTTGCTCGGTCTGGGCATCCTGTATGGTGGCTTTGCGCTGGCCGGTCAGGTATTCGCGGACAGCGCCAGCATTCCGGCTTTTGACGCGATCATCAGCCAGAAACCGGGCCTCTTTGACCTTTGGCTTGTTGGAGGTGTCACGTTCTTAGCGGCTCTGATGTCCCTGTTCCCGGCCTGGAAGGCGTTCCGGGATTCATTAAGTGACGGTCTGACCATTCGTGTCTGATCGTTGACTGACGTGAATGTCACTGGCCAGCGCCAGAAGCACGCGTTATCTAGTTTTGAATAATAAGGATTTGTCTGATCATGCGCTCATTTCTGATCGTCGCTTTAATGGCTTTTGTCTTCGCGCCCGCAGCTTTTGCTGAGGAGCCGCGAGAAATCGGCTGGGATGACTTGCTGCCTGAGGGCGAGGAGGCTGGCCCCGGTAATGATGTTCAGCACGACCAGTCAATCCCGCTGTTTGGAGATATGACTGGCGACCTTGGTGGCGGTGACATGGGAGGCTTCCCGCCTGTCCAGTATGGCACGTTCAATACAGTTGAGGAACTGGATGGCGCTTATGTGAAAATTCCAGGCTTTGCTCTGGCGCTGGAGTATTCCAGTGAGGGTAAGGTGGATGAGTTCCTGCTGGTGCCGTATTTTGGCGCCTGTATCCATGTGCCCCCACCGCCGCCAAACCAGATTGTTTATGTCACATCAGAGGATCAGGTACAGTTGCGTGGCATCTGGGATCCGGTCTGGCTGATTGGTACCATGCGCGCCGAGCGCAATTACAACGATCTTGGCAATGCTGCCTACACCCTCGAACTGGAAAGCATCGAGCCCTACGAATAAGGGCGATCGGCACTACCTTTCATGATTGCTGGAATAGCTTCCTCGCTGATTGCGTGGAAGCTCCATGCGTTGGCAGAGCAATGCAGCTTGTCACGGCATGGTGTCTTTTTGTGAGCAGACAAAAGTGCCATCTGAAGTCTGAAGAATACAGGAGTGCAGAATTATGAGTGTCCGACCCATCAAACTGACCTTCCCCGGTGCCTCAGGCGCCAACCTTGCAGCGAGGCTGGATTTACCTGCCGGGCGCATCCGGGCCTACGCACTTTTTGCGCACTGTTTTACGTGCTCAAAAGATCTAGTTGGCGCGCGGAAGATTTCTGAATCTCTGACTCGCCAAGGTATCGCCGTCATGCGCTTCGACTTTACGGGTCTTGGCGATTCCGGCGGAGATTTTGCGTCGACGAATTTCTCCAGCAATCTTGCTGACCTTAAAACTGCCATATCATTTTTGCGGGAGAATTATGAAGCGCCAGCAATACTGATCGGTCATTCCCTTGGTGGTCGTGCCGTTCTGAGTATTGCAGCGGAGGTGCCCGAGGTGAAAGCGGTGGTGACCATCGGCAGCCCGGACAGTCCGTCGCATGTGACCCATCAGTTTGCAGAACAACTGGATACTATCCGTGAGCATGGAGAGGCAGAGGTGCTTCTGGGGCAGAGACCCTTTACGATCAGGCAGCAATTTCTGGATGATCTGGAAAACCATTCCCTGGAAGAGATAAGCCGTAAACAGAATTATGCTTTGCTGGTGATGCACTCCCCGGTTGATACGATTGTCGGGATAGAGAACGCCACGGGTATATTCACATCTGCCAGACATCCCAAGAGTTTTGTCTCGCTCGACAAGGCGGATCACCTTTTGTCAGATAAAAAAGATGCTGCTTATGCAGCAGCTGTGATTGGAGGCTGGGCGAGTCACTACATCGACGATGAGGAGAGTGAGGAAGAAGAGGAAACCGAGACCGGTATCGTGGAGCTAAGTGAAACCGGCCTTGGCAAGTTTCAGAACACGGTTCGCATCGGCCCGCATAAACTGCTGGCAGATGAGCCGCTTGATATGGGCGGGCTTGGTTCTGGCCCCTCGCCTTACGAGTTTCTGTCTACAGCGCTCGGGGCTTGCACCAACATGACTTTGAGGATGTATGCCGACCATAAGAAAATTCCTCTGGATCGGGTCTCTATCCGGGTACGCCACTTCAAGACCCATGGTCGTGACAGCGAAAGTGCCGCCGGAGATAATGATGCACAGGCGGCGAGACTGGATCATTTCGAGCGGGAAATTGCGCTTGAAGGCGATTTTGATGACAAAACCCGCGCCAGACTGCTTGAAATTGCTGATAAATGCCCCGTACACAGGACCCTTGAGGCGGGCGCAAAAGTGCTGACCCGTGATGTTACCGAGGCGGAACTGGCAAATGACGAAGGCAGCAGCTGATTGCGAGAATATGGATGAGGTGCGGGTTGAAATCGACAGGATTGACGCCGCACTGATCGACCTCATGTCCGAGCGCTGGGGATATGTAGATCGGGCCTGGCAGCTGAAGGCCAGCCCGGCAGAGGCCACTGTGCCCTGGCGCATTCAGCAGGTTATTGACAAGGTGCGGGCGCGCGCCGAGGCAGGCGGCCTCCCCCCTTCTCTAGCCGAAGCGCTCTGGCGTCAGCTTATTGGCTGGGGCATTCAGTACGAAGAAGAAAAACTGCGCGACCGTAACAAGTGACAGAGCATCCTGATATTCCTTCCCCGCTTTCCCCTGTGCAGCAGGCTGCCAAAGCGTTCATCGAAAGCGAACACCCGCTGTTCAGAAGTCTCGGGTTAAAAGCGACCCGCATTTCGGAAGGCGAGATCAGTTTTCGCCTGACGGTTCCAGCCGGGTATTCTGACGGTGATTATGTACATAGCGGCATTATGGCTATCATGCTGGATACCATTCTCGGCAATGCGGTCTGGACTTCCCTCGACAGGTTTGTGCCGATTGCGACGATCAACCTGAAAACGGATTACTTCAGCAAGGTGGCCCCGGATACGCCTCTGATTTGCAGCGGAATCTGTGAGGGTATTCGTGACGATGTTGCCTACAGTACCGGACGCGCCATGATAGAGAAATCTGGTGAGCTCGTCGCTATGGCTGCAGGAACCTTTATGGTGGGCACACGCAGCAAATCCAAGTCGCGGTTGTGAGGGTGGTTATGATTCCTGAACTCCCTGCTGACATACTCGATAAACTTGATCGGCGCATTGCGGCTTCCGAGATGGCAGGATGGCTCAACCTGTCAGTTATCCGCGAAGATAACCAACTGATCTATACGCTCGGCTTTGATGAAGCGCATATCGGTAATCCCGTTATTCGAGCCATTCATGGTGGCGTGGTTTCGACTTTTCTTGAAACCGCTTCCTGGTATGAGGCATATGCAAGGCTACCCGAAGACGTGAACATAAATGTGACAAGCGTGCATACAAATTTTCTGCGCTCAACCACACCGACGGATGTGTATGCCAGTGTCTCCATACACCGCCTGGGACGCCGATTTGGATTTCTTGAGGCTACGTGCTGGCAGGAAGATCGTGATAAGCCGGTCGCGACGGCTGAAACGGGTATCCGCATCAAGCGACCGGATGAAAAATCAAGTCTTGCAGACAAGACATAGCTCAGTTGCCGGATCAACAAGTAGGCGTTTCTCAGCGATGTCTTCTTCACATTCAAGGCAAAGGCCGTAGCTTTCATCCTCAATGCGACCAAGGGCTCGGTCGATGCGCGCCAGGTCGCGTCGGCGCAGGTTTTCCTGTGCTTTTGCCATGGCCTGTTGTTGCAAGGCATCCTGCCGCGACAGACGGCCTATAGATTGCTGGTCAAGTTCAACCGGCTTTCTTGAGTCTGTTGCCAATTGAGACAGATCAAGAAGTTCCTGTCGGCGCGCAATGAGAAGTTGACGAAATTGCTCTGAGTTGACAGGTATCAGCCCTGCTTTTCCCATTTACCCTGAGGCGACTGCCGCCAGTATGTGGGCGCATGATCAGTGTCCTTCAATACCTTCCAGAATGAGCGCGCCTTTTGCAAGGCTGCTTCGTCGGCCCCATCAAAGATGGAGATGCATCGCACGAGGTCATCAATTTCATCAAGCGCTGCCTCAGCCCCTTCAACCAGAAACAACAGGTCTCGCCCTTCAAGGTCATCGAGGGTGCTTTGGGTGGTCAGCCAGACGGGGTGATCCGGGCTTTCGCCAGCAGAGCCATGTGGGAGGAAACTTTCATCCGCATAAGTCCATAAAAGATTTTCAAGCGCCTCCAGTTTCTCTGCCTGCCCAGCGCGAACAGTGGCACGCCAGCCTCTTTCGAGAGTCTTCTCCAAAAGGCCGGGCAAGACCGTCTCCAGTTTTGCCCGTTCCAGATGGTAAAACAGCACTTCTGCCATGCCGCTTTCCGGGATCAGTTTTCGTAATTGGCTCTGATGAACTCATCCAGCAGACGAACGCCGTAGCCCGCCCCGCCTTTCGGGCAGGTTGGCTTGTCCTTGTTCTGCCACGCCATCCCGGCGATATCGAGATGCGCCCAGGGAATATCGTCACTGACGAAACGCTTCAGGAAGGCTGCGGCACTGGAAGAGCCCCCTTCCCTGCCGCCGATGTTTTTCATGTCTGCAATATCGGACTTAATCATGTCATCATGCGCCTTACCGAGCGGCATACGCCATAATTCTTCGCCGGTTGCCTTGCCAGCATCCGTCAGGGCTGTGACGAGTTCATCATCCGGCGAGAAGCACCCGCCATATTCATGAGCCAGCGAAATGATGATGGCGCCGGTAAGAGTCGCCAGATCGACAATTGCCGCAGGCTTGAATTTCTCTTGCGTATAAGTCAGCGCGTCTGCCAGTACGAGACGCCCTTCAGCATCCGTGTTGAGGACTTCGATTGTTTGTCCGGACATAGATGTGACCACATCACCGGGGCGCTGCGCGTTGCCGTCAGGCATATTTTCAACCAGTCCGATAATACCGATGACATTCGCTTTCGCTTTCCGCCCGGCCAGGGCGACCATGGCGCCTGTTACCGCAGCAGAGCCGCCCATATCCCATTTCATGTCCCACATGCCTGCAGGCGGTTTGAGGGATATCCCGCCAGTGTCGAAAGTGACGCCCTTGCCAACGAAGCAGACCGGCTTTTGGCCTTTTTTGCCCCCCATCCATTTCATCACGACGAGTTTGCTCTCGCGCACGGATCCTTGACCAACGCCCAACAGAGATCCCATGCCGAGCTTTTTCATCTCTTTCTCACCCAGCACAGTGACTTCAAGACCTACGCTTTCAAGCTCCTGGCAGCGTGCCGCGTAAGTCTCGGGGTGAAGAATGTTAGCTGGTTCTGAAACAAGGTCTCGGGCAGTGAAAACGCCCTCGGCGATTTTGTCGAAATCCGCGAACGCTTTCTTGGCTTCGGCAGCAGCTGGGGTGTTGATCGTGACTTTACCGAGGCTGGGAAGCTCCGATTTTTCGGCTTTCGTTCGATACGTATCGAAGGAATATGCCCTGAGTCTGGCTCCAAAGCCGACCGCTGCATGCAGATCGCCTGCCTCCTGGCCATCACATTCAAACCCTTCCAGGGCAATACTGATGGACTTTTCAGGACTGCGAAAAAATCGCGCAACCGCCTTACCGCCAAGATTTTGGGCTTCCAGAGCGGTCATATCCTGTTTAGAGCCAACGCCAATCAGTAAAATCATGCTGTTGTTGATTCCATCAGGTCCGATCACATCCACCTGCTGGCCCTGTTTGCCTGAGAAATCGGCAGCTTTCACGGCTCTGGAAAGCGCTCCACCTGTCATATCATCAAGGTTGTCAAAGGCAGCCGTATTCGCCCCATCGGCAAAAACAGGCACAATAACGGCACCGGATTTGGGCAGGGCTGATTTTGAAAATGTGATCATGTAGGTCTCTCCTTTTTTGTTTTGTCGGGCACTTACCTGGAATTCATGCCATCAGCATCGCGATCTGTTTGCGCATCGCGCCGATTGTGTTAGGCGAAACAGCAGTTTAGTCTCTGTGTGGGACATGACACTCTGCGTCAGAGAAGTATAGAGGTTTGTGTGAACCAGCTGGACAGATATATCTTCGCGCAAAGCCTGAAGCCACTCATCCTGAT
>JALEGJ010000009.1 GCA_022763115.1 Aquisalinus sp. | reverse complement strand
GCTTGGCCCAAGCACGATGCGAGCGGTTGAAGCATACCAGCGCCGTGAAGGCCTCGGTACTGGCGGCCTCACAATGGCAACAGTCAAGAAACTTGGCCTGGATATGTAATCTGTTTTCACCTTTCTGGTGATGCACGGCAGCCGGGCTTAATGCCCGGCTGTTTTCATTTTCACGCCAGCACCATGGTTTTCTGATTGCTGTTTTTGATGTCATCGGCTACGAGCAGATTCCGTAATGGTTTAGAGGTGTAGCTCAGTTGGTAGAGCATCGGTCTCCAAAACCGAGGGCCGGGGGTTCGAGTCCCTCCGCCTCTGCCATTAACGCTTCTGGTTTTCCTTGACACTCTGTGCGGAATAGTTACATGTCCGCTATCCCCTGACAGTATCGGATATTATAGCACACTGGTGCTAGCTCCCGATGTTTGTCCGGATCATTGAAAGAGACTGAGATGGCAAAAAGCAAGAAGTCGAAATCCAAGGCAAAGCAGAAGAACCCCGCCGCCGAGCCGGAAGTGAAAGTGACATCAGAGCCCGAGAAAAAGAAGTCTACCGGGCCTTATGAGTTTCTGCAGCAGGTTCAGCGCGAAGGTAGCAAAGTGACCTGGACGTCAAGAAACGAGACTATGATCAGTACAGTCATGGTGCTTGTTATGGTTGTTATCATGTCCCTGTTCTTCCTTCTGGTGGATCAGATCTGGCGTACAGTCATCCCCTTCATTCTCAGTCTTGGTTAACAAAGGCAATTTCTGTGGCTCATCAGTGGTATATCGTTCACGCTTATTCCAACTTTGAAAAAAAAGTTGCTGACACCATTAAAATGTCTGCGAAGGAAAAAGGTCTCGATCATTTCTTCGAGGAAGTTCTCGTGCCAACCGAGGATGTGGTTGAAGTCCGTCGTGGACGGAAGATCAATACTGAGCGTCGCTATTTTCCAGGCTATGTGCTTGTAAAAATGGAAATGAACGACGATGCATATCACCTTGTAAAAGATACACCAAAAGTAACTGGTTTTCTTGGCTCAAAAAACAAACCGTTGCCGGTCAGCCAGAAAGAAGTTGATCGTATTCTTGGTGTCATGGAGGAGGGGGTTGAGCGCCCGAAGCCGACAATTCTGTTCGAGGTTGGCGAGAGTGTTCGTGTTACAGATGGGCCGTTTGCATCATTCTCGGGTATTGTCGAGGAAGTCGATGAGGATAACGCGAGACTGAAAGTGGCCGTCTCTATTTTCGGTCGTGCCACGCCGGTTGAACTGGAATATACGCAGGTTGTCAAAGGCGACTAATATGCCTGATTTACAGCTTGCAGTTGTATTTTTCTCGTTTTGTCATAAAACTGTTGCAATCCATTTTTTGCTGACGTAGCAGAGTCACTCCTGTCGGTGGTGAACCGAATTATGGAGCGGCGGAAAGTTTCCTGTACTCTCTCCCCCTTGAAGGGAACTTTCCGCCGTTTATTTCTTGCATCTTACAAAAATGCTGCTATTCCCCGTCCTCTTGTGGGAGGTTAGGGCCAAGTCCTGTCTTTGACCGCACCACACACCTTTCAACCATTATCCCGCCAGGGAAAGGAAGGCTAACATGGCAAAGAAAATTGAAGGGTACCTGAAATTGCAGGTACCGGCAGGGGCGGCTAATCCGTCACCACCAATCGGTCCGGCGCTGGGTCAGCGTGGCTTGAACATCATGGAATTCTGTAAGGCGTTTAACGCCAAAACGCAGGAGATGGAAAAGAACATGCCGGTCCCGACGATCATCACGATCTTCTCGGACAAATCCTTTACATTCGAAACGAAATCTCCGCCTGCGTCGTATTTCCTCAAAAAAGCAGCCAAGCTTGCCAAGGGTGGTTCGACGCCGGGTCAGGCTGTCGCCGGTACGATTACCGAAGCCCAATGTCGCGAAATCGCAGAAGCCAAAATGGCTGATCTGAATGCCAACGACATTGACGCAGCTGCAAACATTATCAAGGGTTCGGCGCGCGCTATGGGCCTGAAGGTGGAGGGCTAGATCATGGCGAAACCAGGAAAAAGAGTTCAGGCATACCGTGAGACAGTTGATCGCAAGAAGACATATTCCGTCGATGAGGCGGTCAAGCTGATTAAGGAAAACGCCACGGCCAAGTTTGACGAGACAGTCGAAATTTCAATGAATCTTGGTGTCGATCCGCGCCATGCAGATCAGATGGTGCGCGGTGTCGTTAACCTGCCAAATGGCACAGGACGCTCATTGCGTGTTGCTGTTTTTGCCAAGGACGACAAGGCAGAAGCTGCCAAGGCAGCAGGCGCTGATGTCGTCGGCGCGGAAGACCTGATGGAACGGGTGCAGGGTGGCGAACTGGATTTTGATCGCGTTATCGCAACACCTGATATGATGCCGCTAGTCGGTCGTCTGGGTAAAGTGCTTGGCCCCAAAGGTCTGATGCCGAACCCGAAAGTGGGTACGGTTACGCCTGACGTTGCAAAAGCGGTCAAGGATGCCAAAGGTGGCGCTGTGCAGTTCCGTGTAGAGAAAGCAGGGATCATTCATGCCGGTGTTGGCAAGGCCAGTTTTGCCGAGAACGCTCTTGGCGAGAACATCAAGGCTTTCATTGATGCTGTGAACAAGGCCAAGCCATCAGGGGCGAAGGGGACTTATATCAAGAAAGTTTCCGTCAGTTCCACTATGGGTCCTGGCCTTCGCGTCGATCACTCGGAAGCACTGTAGGCATAATTGTCCAGCCTTTGGGCTGGACAAGACAAGTTTTTTCGGCCATGTGCCGATCAGAAAGGAAGTAATATTTCCTTTCACCCTGTCCAAGACCACAGGTGCGTCAGCATAAATCCTGTGCAGATATGGGAAAATGATGGTCTCACAATTTGAGGCCTGAAGGTTCCAGGGCAGGCTCTCCGCAAGTGGTGAGCCTTCTATCGAAGTCTCATTTCTTTGCGGGTCGAAGCAGATGTGCATGAGCACATCATCACCGTGAGCATTTCCGGTTTCGGGAATGTTCGCAAACCGGAAGGAAGTCTTTTGCCATGCCAATGGACAGACAACAAAAGACAGAGATGGTTGACTGGATCGCCGGAGTTTTTGACGCCAACGAAGTTGTCGTTGTATTCGAAAATTCCGGACTGACCGTTTCTGAAGTCTCCGATTTGCGGGCGCAAATGCGCGAAGCAGGCGGCGGCGTCAAGGTGGTGAAGAACCGCCTTGCGAAAATTGCTGTAGCAGGAAAATCAGGTGAGAAAATTTCAGACCTTTTCAAGGGTCCGACTGTTCTTGCGTACTCTGAAGACCCTGTCACGGCACCAAAGGTCCTGACCAAATATGCCAAAGATAATGACAAGATCACAATTCTGGGCGGTCTTATGGGCGACACGGCACTCGATGGTGCTGGTGTAGAAGCCCTCTCAAAAATGCCGTCTCGCGAAGAAGTCCTGTCTTCCATCGCAGGTATGCTCACAGTTCCTGGCGGAAATATCGTCAGTGTGGCAACCGCACCTGCCGGAAATATCGCTGGCATTCTGAAAACTCTGGCAGAGCGCGAAGCTGCCTGAACCCTGTAACCTCGAAAGAATGGAATTGAACAATGGCTGATATCAAGAAACTTGCCGAAGAAATCGTCAACCTGACACTGCTCGAAGCTAACGAGCTTAAAGAACTCCTCAAAGATGAGTATGGCATTGAGCCTGCTGCTGGTGCAGTTGCTGTTGCAGCTGGCCCTGCCGGTGGCGATGGTGGCGGTGCTGCTGAAGAAAAAGATGAGTTTGACGTGATCCTGACAGCTGCTGGTGACAAGAAAATCAACGTCATCAAGGAAGTCCGTGCCATCACAGGCCTCGGTCTGAAAGAAGCCAAGGAACTCGTCGAAGGTGCGCCCAAGCCGGTTAAAGAAGGTGCCTCCAAGGACGAAGCTGAAGAACTCAAGAAGAAACTCGAAGAAGCCGGTGCTTCTGTCGAACTCAAATAGTTTTTCAGTCACAAAACTGAAAAGAAAAGGGGCCCGTGTGGCCCCTTTTTTGTGCACCAGCTTTTCGTACGTATAATCACCAGGCGTAAGAGAAACCTGCCCGCGCGCCGACTTCGCCCGTGCTGATGCCTGCACCAACGCCAACAGAAAGGATCATATCGCTTTGTGTGCGATAAGAGCCAGCAAAGGCATAAGCACTTTCATCAGCAAAATAGCCATAGCCACCACTGATGGCGAAGGTCTTGCTCTCTGGCACGTAGGGGCTTTCGAGCGCCAGTGCGACGGCGACGCCTTCAGAGTTTTTGTCAATACGCTCTGAGTTTTCCGCCAGAGCATTTGTGGAAGCCAGGAAGTCCGCAGCACTCAGACCTGTGCTGATCGTGGCCAGATTGCCGTTTGCATCAGCCGTGACAACATTCAGTGTACCGCTTTGCGCATTCAGACTGTCAGCCGAATTGATGCCGGGAAGGGTATAGGTATTGCTGGCATTCCCCAGCATGACCTGATTGGCACGTGTTGTCGCAACGCCGTTACCAATCGCAATCGAGTTGTCAAAATCGGCAACAGCCTCATTACCAATGGCCGTTGCAAACATGCCTGCGGCGGCGGCGGCTTCACCTACAGCAAGGGCGCGCTCGCCACTGGCATTAGCCAGATGCCCGAAGGCCTGAGACCTAACACCGGTCGCAGCTGACTGCCAGCCAACAGCTGTGGTGCCAGCTTCGGTCGCCTGAGATTCGCTACCGATAGCGGTTGAATTGAGACCGCTGGCAGTTGCAATATCCCCAATCGCCACTGCATCAGTGTTAGAAGCAACAGCAAGGTTACCTATGGCAGTAGAGGTCTGTCCGCTCGCCATCGCTGCTTCACCTACTGCAAGAGAACGCTCACCTGTAGCTTGTGCAAGATGTCCGAAAGCCTGTGCCCGGACGCCGGTTGCCGCTGACTGCCAGCCAATAGCAGTGGTGCCCGCCTCGGTTGCCTGCGATTCACTACCGACAGCGGTGGAATTGAGACCGGATGCCGTTGCCTGTTCACCAAGGGCGACAGCATCGACAGCAGAGGCAACAGCCAGATTACCGATCGCCGTTGCTGTATCAGCCGTCGCGCCGGCAGCTTCACCGATCGCCAGAGAGCGTATGCCAGTAGCGCTGGCGAGGTGCCCAAAGGCGTGCGCGCGTTCAGCTGTCGCCATGGATTGCCAGCCGAAGGCTTGTGCCGCGAGACCATTAGCAACACTTTCAGAGCCAACTGCGGTAGAATTTATGCCCGTGGCCATGGCGATATCGCCGATCGCGAGCGCGTCCTGTTGGCTTGCAATGGCACCATTGCCGATGGCTGTGGCATTATTGGCAGTCGCCTGGGCTGCTTCACCGACGGCAAGGGTGAAATCGCCGGTTGCTGTTGCGAGGTGGCCAAAAGCGTGTGCGCGTTCGCCTGTTGCATTTGATTGCCAGCCATAGGCTGTTGCACCTGCGCCGTTCGCTACGGCTTGCCCGCCGACGGCAGTTGAGGAGCCGCTGGAAGCGCTTGCCTGAAAGCCTACAGCAGTTGATTCAGTGCCGGTTGAACTCGATTGGGCACCTACTGCAGTTGCGCCTGTACCGGAAGCCTCTGACGCTTCGCCTGTTGCGACTGAATTATCGCCTGATGCGTCGGTGTTGTTGCCCACTGCAGTTGATCTATCGCCCGAGGCGTCTGACCCAACACCGCATTCAGTGGAATCCGTTCCCGTGCCGTCATTACATTCAGGCGTTGCATCAGCCCAGGCGCTTGACCCGGCGAACAGCAAAATCGTGCTGCCCAAAGCAATGACACTTGAGGTCAACGCCAGATTCTTATTCGGTTTGGACATTCAATACTCTCCTCTGTATGGCAGGTCAGATTGCAGCTGCCTGCTCAAATTTATTAACTCGTGCCAGTCAGGTTTCAATAGCCTTCATGAAAACCTGACGCCCCCTCCAAAATGGGTTGAATGGTTAAGAGAGTGCGCGAATTTCAGTTCATACTATCAACAGGGATTCTTTGCTCCACGCTAATCGCAATCGGGCGGGCGGTGGAAAAAAACCTGAAAAACAACTTGCTTAATAATTTCGAGCCGACTACATACCGCGTTCACCTCTGCATCGTCGTGTGGGGGAAAGGCTTTGCGGCACGTGCGAGATAAATTCGACAAGTAATACATTTGGTAAATGACCAACGCGGTCAGCCTTGTGCTGTCCGTGAGTTAGTGTTTGGGCTGACTCACGAGACCCATGGCGAGCGCGTCAAACATGCGAGGAAGTATGGCGCAGTCATTCGTTGAGAAAAAACGAATTCGTAAAAGTTTTGGCAGAATCGGTGACGCTACCGAAATGCCAAACCTGATTCAGGTCCAAAAGGACTCTTACGAGCAGTTTCTGCAACGCTTTGTCGAGCCCGAGGATCGGATCCGAGACGGGCTTGAGGCTGTTTTCAAGTCGGTCTTCCCGATCAAGGATTTCACTGAGACAGCTTATCTCGAATATGTCTCTTACGAATTTGAGGAGCCTAAATACGATACTGAAGAGTGTCAGCAGCGTGACATGACATATGCCGCGCCGCTTAAGGTGACGCTTCGACTGATCGTTTTTGATGTGGACGAGGAAACCGGCTCCAAGTCCGTCAAGGACATCAAGGAGCAAGATGTCTATATGGGCGACATCCCGCTGATGACGGATAACGGCACATTCATTATCAACGGGACCGAGCGGGTCATCGTCTCGCAGATGCACCGTAGCCCCGGCGTTTTCTTCGACCATGACAAGGGCAAGACGCACTCGTCCGGCAAGCTCTTGTTTGCTGCGCGCATTATTCCGTATCGCGGTTCCTGGCTCGACTTCGAGTTTGATCCGAAAGATATCGTCAATGTGCGCATCGACCGCCGTCGCAAGCTGCCAGCGACTACACTGCTATATGCGCTGGGTATGGATCAGGAAGATATCCTAACTGCGTTCTATGAGCGCGTGTCGCACGAGAAGATTGAAAATGGCTGGTCGCTGCCTTTCAGTACGGAACGCCTGAAGGGCACCAAAACAGATATTGACCTCCTCGACGCGGCGACCGGCGAGGTGGTTATTGAGGCAGGTAAGAAAATTACCGCCCGTGCGCTCAAGAAGGCTGAAGAAGCAGGTGTCGAAGTGCTTCTGCTCACAGATGAGCAGATGGTTGGGCGCTATTTTGCTCGCGACCTGGTGAACCGCGAAACTGGCGAGCTTTATGCCGAGGCCGGTGATGAGGTTACTGCCGAGAAGCTTGAAGAGCTGGTTGAGCTTGGTATCGACAGTTTCGAAACACTCGACATCGATCACATCAACATCGGGGCCTATGTCCGCAACACACTCGCGGCGGATAAGAACTCTAACCGCGACATGGCCCTGATTGACATCTATCGCGTCATGCGTCCGGGTGAGCCGCCAACCCTTGAAACAGCAGAGGCCCTGTTCAGTGGCTTGTTCTTCGATGAGGAGCGCTACGACCTCTCTGCAGTCGGCAGGGTCAAAATGAACATTCGTCTCGGGTTTGAAAATACCGATGAGCCACGCATCCTGCGCAAGGAAGACATTCTGTCCGTGCTCAGCACGTTGGCGGATTTGCGCGATGGTCGCGGTGAAATCGACGATATCGACAATCTCGGAAACCGCCGGGTGCGCTCCGTTGGTGAGTTGATGGAGAACCAGTATCGCATCGGTCTTCTCCGGATGGAACGCGCTATCAAGGAGCGCATGTCATCGGTCGAGATAGATACGATCATGCCGCATGATCTGATTAACGCCAAGCCTGTCGCGGCGGCAGTCCGGGAATTCTTCGGGTCTTCCCAGCTTTCCCAGTTCATGGACCAGACAAACCCGCTATCAGAGATTACGCACAAACGTCGCCTCTCTGCCCTTGGGCCAGGTGGTTTGACGCGTGAGCGTGCCGGTTTCGAAGTGCGCGACGTGCACCCGACGCATTACGGTCGTATCTGCCCGATTGAAACGCCGGAAGGTCCGAATATCGGTCTCATCAACTCGCTGGCGACTCACGCACGCGTGAATAAATACGGCTTCATTGAAAGCCCGTACCGTCGCGTTGACAACGGTAAGCTGACCAATGAGGTCGTCTATCTCTCCGCTATGGAAGAGTCTCGCTACAACATCGCTCAGGCAAATGCGGAAGTTGATGAAGATGGCGTTCTGCTGAACGAATTCGTCAACTGCCGGGCAGGGGCGTTCCGTGACGCCACCCTGATGCCACGCGAGGAAGTGAATTACATCGATGTATCGCCTAAGCAGCTTGTATCGGTTGCGGCCTCTCTCGTGCCGTTTCTTGAAAACGATGACGCGAACCGCGCGCTGATGGGCTCCAACATGCAACGTCAGGCCGTTCCTGTGGTGCAGTCTGAGGCGCCATTCGTTGGTACAGGAATGGAGTCGGTTGTTGCCAAGGACTCAGGCGCGGCTGTCGCTGCCCGTCGCACAGGCGAGGTCGAGCAGGTCGATGCGACGCGTGTCGTTATCCGCGCGACTGAAGAAAAAGACCCGACCAAGCCGGGTGTTGATATCTATAACCTGCGCAAGTTCCAGCGTTCCAATCAAAACACCTGCATCAATCAGCGCCCGCTGGTGAAGGTGGGGGACAAGGTCAAGGCCGGCGATATCATCGTTGATGGTCCGTCAACGGACCTTGGTGAGCTGGCGCTTGGCAAGAACGTGCTCGTCGCGTTCATGCCCTGGAATGGCTACAACTTCGAGGACTCCATTCTGATTTCCGAGCGCATCGTGAAGGATGATGTGTTCACCTCAATTCACCTTGAAGAATTTGAGGTCATGGCCCGCGATACCAAGCTGGGCCCGGAAGAAATCACGCGCGACATTCCAAACGTGTCTGAAGAGGCACTGCGCAATCTTGATGAAGCCGGCATCGTTGCCATTGGTGCAGAGGTGCACCCGGGTGACATTCTGGTTGGCAAGATCACACCAAAGGGTGAGAGCCCGATGACGCCGGAAGAAAAACTTCTGCGCGCCATATTTGGTGAGAAAGCATCTGATGTCCGCGATACCTCATTGAAACTGCCACCGGGCGTTGCCGGTACAGTCGTTGAGGTGCGTGTCTTTAACCGTCACGGTGTTGATAAAGACGAGCGTGCTGTTGCTATCGAGCGCGACGAAATCGAGCGTCTCGCCAAGGACCGTGATGACGAACTTGCAATCCTTGAGCGGAACATTTTCGGCCGCCTCAAGGAAATCCTCATGGGCAAGGACGCTGTGTCCGGGCCAAAAGGCTTTGAAAAAGGCGAGGTGACTGACGGTATCCTCAATGACCTCTCCAAGGGTCAGTGGTGGAAGATCGTACTCTCCGACGAAAAGGCCATGGAGGAGATTGAGGCCATCAAGAAGCAATATGATGAGAGTCGTTCACGGCTTGAGGCGCGCTTCGAGGACAAGGTCGACAAGCTGCGCCGTGGTGATGAATTGCCGCCGGGCGTGATGAAAATGGTCAAGGTCTTCGTTGCCGTGAAGCGCAAGCTACAGCCGGGTGACAAAATGGCCGGTCGTCACGGCAACAAGGGTGTGATTTCCAAGATCGCGCCGATGGAAGACATGCCGTTCCTCGAAGACGGGACTCCGGTCGATATCGTGCTGAACCCGCTGGGCGTGCCGTCACGGATGAATGTTGGACAGATTCTCGAAACCCATCTTGGCTGGGCGTGTCGCGGCTTGGGTCGTCAGATCGGCGATGTGCTTGATGAGTTTGAGCGCGAAGGCAAGAAGACAGAGTACATCGAGAAACTCAAAGAAGTGTACGGTGAAGATCAGGAACTACCACGTACAAACGCTGAGCTTATTGAGCTTGGCCGTAACCTGATACGCGGTGTGCCAATCGCAACACCGGTGTTTGATGGCGCTAACGAGACCAACATCGTTGAGATGCTGAAAAAAGCGGGCCTCGATGAATCAGGGCAGGTGACCTTACATGATGGTCGTACGGGCGAGAAATTCGCGCGGCCTGTAACGGTGGGCTACAAATATCTCCTCAAACTGCATCACCTTGTGGACGACAAGATTCACGCCCGTTCAATCGGTCCGTACTCGCTTGTTACCCAGCAGCCGCTCGGTGGTAAGGCACAGTTCGGTGGTCAGCGCTTCGGGGAAATGGAAGTGTGGGCGCTTGAAGCCTATGGCGCTGCCTATACGCTGCAGGAAATGTTGACGGTGAAGTCTGATGACGTTGCCGGTCGCACCAAGGTTTATGAAGCGATCGTCCGTGGGGATGACAGCTTCGAAGCCGGTATTCCGGAGAGCTTCAACGTGCTGGTCAAGGAGATGCGTTCTCTCGGCCTGAACGTGGAATTGCAGAACAGGTAAGTCAAAGTGCCGCAGGGATCTGTCTGCGGCACTGATATTTTGAGGTTTACGCGGTTTGATCCGCGTCCGTCTTAAGGAGACGATTTATGAGCCAGGAACTCGCAAACGTATTCAATCCG
>JALEGJ010000107.1 GCA_022763115.1 Aquisalinus sp. | reverse complement strand
TTGAATAATTGTGCCGGTGGTATCACGCCCTGGGGCACTTATCTGATGGCGGAAGAGAACTTCAACGGCAACTTCATGGGCCGTCTGCCAGCGGATCATCCCGAAGCTGAAAACTATGACCGCTACGGTGTACCCGGCGGCTGGTATCAGTGGGGACGTCATTTTGATCGCTTTGATGTGGCGAAGGAGCCAAATGAGCCGAACCGGTTTGGCTGGGTCGTTGAGGTTGATATTCTTGATCCGTCTTCAGCGCCAAAAAAACGCACGGCCCTTGGTCGCTTCAAGCATGAAGGCGCGGAAAGCGTTGTTGCGCCGGATGGTCGGGTTGTCATTTACATGGGTGACGATCAGCGCTTTGATTATGTCTATAAGTTTGTCAGTTCACAGCCTGTCACTAATGGTGATCGCGCCGACAATATGGACCTTCTCGATAATGGCACGTTGTATGTCGCCCGTTTTGACGAAGATGGCACCGTTGAGTGGATGCCACTTGTTCATGGGCAAGGGCCGCTGACGGAAGAAAATGGCTTTGCTTCGCAGGCAGATGTCCTGATCGAAACCCGCCGCGCCGCAGACTTGCTTGAGGCTACACCGATGGACCGCCCGGAGGATGTGGAGCCGGACCCGGCAACTGGCCGAGTCTACGTGATGTTGACGAATAATACACGGCGCACGGAAGATCAGATCGATGCTGCAAATCCACGTGCCAATAACAGCACCGGCCACATTATCGAAATTACGGAGCCAGACGGCGATTTCACGGCAACGCGCTCAAGCTGGGAGATTCTGGTTCAGTGCGGTGACCCGGCTGATCCTGAATCAGGGGCAACCTGGAATAGCGCAACCAGCGAAAATGGCTGGTATGGCTCACCGGATAACTGCGCCATTGATCCGTCCGGTCGTCTTTGGGTCTCGACAGATGGCAATGAGCGCACGGGCGCAGCGGATGGTTTGTGGGCCATGGAAACTGATGGGGAAGGCCGGGGGACCAGTCGTGCCTTCTTCCGTTGTCCGGTCGGGGCAGAATTGTGCGGGCCACGTTTTACACCGGACGGGCAGACCCTTTTCGTGGCGGTGCAACACCCCGGCGACAGTGATGGAGCAACATTTGAAAATCCGGCTACGCGCTGGCCGGATTTCGCAGAGGCCATGCCCCCGCGTCCAAGCGTCATGGTCATCCGCAAAGCCGATCGCTCCGTCATCGGCGGATAATCAGTTGGAGCGAGCGTTTATCTCTTGTCTGCTTGCCAGTAGGTGAAACCGCGTTACGAAGGCAGGATGCAGAAGACGCAACAGTTTGACACAATCATCATCGGTGCCGGTGCGGCGGGGCTGATGTGTGCTGCCCATGCTGGTGCACGTGGCGGCAGGGTGCTGGTCATCGAGCATAACAAGGCGCCTGGAGAAAAAATTCGCATCTCTGGTGGCGGGCGCTGTAACTTCACAAACCTTCACGCGGCACCGGAAAACTTCCTCTCGGAAAATCCGCATTTCATCAAATCAGCCCTCAAACGATACACTCAGTGGGATTTCATTGATCTTGTGAAAGCCCATAACATTGACTGGCATGAAAAGACGCTTGGTCAACTGTTCTGCGATGGCTCATCGAAGCAGATCATCACCATGCTTCTCGCAGAGATGGAAAAAGTCGGCGCGGAACTCGCACTGGAAACATCCGTAGACCAGATCATGCCAGGGCAGGGTGGTTTCGCGCTCGCCCTGTCTGGGCAGCGCTCGGGTGCGATAACATGCACAAATCTCGTCATTGCCTCCGGCGGCAAGTCGATCCCGAAAATGGGGGCAACCGGCTTCGGCTACCGTGTCGCGGCACAGTTCGATCTACCCATTGTGGAGACGCGCGCCGGTTTGGTGCCGCTGGTTTTCAGTGAAGAGATCAAAGCCGACTTCAGGGAAATGGCCGGGGTCTCTTGCGACACGATCATCAGTTGCGGCCCCGCGCAGTTTGAAGAAGCCCTGCTTTTCACGCACAGGGGGCTGTCGGGCCCCTCTATTCTGCAAATCTCGTCCTACTGGCGAGAGAAAGAGCCTGTCAGTGTCAGCTTTCTGCCAGACGAAGACATGTTTGAGCACTTGCGCGCAGCGCGTTTGAAGTCAGGCAAGCGTGATATCGTCACGGTACTGTCAGAACTGCTGCCAAAGAAACTGGGGTCCTATATTGGCCAACAACTTGGCATCAGCGGCAACATCGCAGACTTCAGTGACAAACGCCTGCAGGAAATCGTCGAGCGCATCCGAGCATGGGAAGTCTGGCCAGTGGGCACGGAAGGTTACCGTACAGCAGAAGTAACGTTGGGTGGCGTCTCCACTGAGTGCCTCAACTCGAAAACGATGGAAGCAAAATCTGTCCCCGGCCTGTATTTCATTGGCGAGGTCGTTGATGTAACCGGCTGGCTGGGCGGCTATAATTTTCAGTGGGCCTGGTCATCCGGCTGGGCTGCAGGGCAGGCGATTGCTGAAGGCAGAAGCCAGGTCTGACTCTAGATCACGATCTGGAAGTCAGTTTCAAAAGTGCCCTCACCAACCTGGGTGAGACTGGCCTCCAGCAGGTCCTGATCGCGTGTACTGAAGGAATGTCCCTTGGTGCCGCCAAGTTCACGGAAATAAATCTGACTGGTCAGCACATGGCGCCCGTCACGGAAGACCTTGTAATGGATATGCGCTGGTCGCGGGGCGTAAGCCCCCGGCACATAGGTGCGGAAAGCATACGTGCCATCCTGTCCGGTAACAGCCTTGCCCCAATAGGCAAAGTCAGTGTGCCGCGCGCCCGGTGATGTGTCATCCGGGTGCAGGTATCGCCCCTCCGGGTCGGTTTGCCAAAGGTCAAGGGTCGCGCCCGAGACAGGCTGGCCATAAATATCGATGACAGTGCCCTTCAGGAGCAGAATGTCACCGCGCTGTGTCTGCATATTCAAGAGCAGGTCAGCACTGTCATTATCGCGATTACCCAGGGGATAAAACGGCCCCTCAGCATCCCGCGGTGTGCGTGTGGCAACAGCTTCTCGTGCCAGGACAGATTGCGGCAAGGCTGTCATAGCCCCTGCAGCAATTCCGGTTTTAACAAAGTCGCGACGTTTCATCTGGCTATTCCACCACGTCAAAATCAGAGTAATAGATCGTCAGCTCTTCATCGACCTTTGAGAAAACCTGCTTGCCCACGGCCTTCCAATAGACCTTGGTCATCACCGGCGCAACGCCGGGGGCAGGGCGCTCAAAAGTTTGCTCAAAGACGAACTCGTCAAGCCGCGAAACAGCATTTGGCTTGAAGCCTTGTGTGGCTTTTATCAGATAGGATGTGATGGACTGATCGGCTTTGTCCACCACAGCGCGCGTCAGGACGTTCTCTTCTGCGCCTTGCAAGTCCTCATTGTTTTCCTGGCCAGCGGTGAAGCTGTAGATATATGACTGGTCAGTTTCCTCGATCAATTTCACGCCGGAGAACGAGTCTCGATAATCAGCATACAACAACTCGCCCGGGCGTGACTCGATACGGGTCCAGTTGCGCAACTTTTTCGGTCCCGGATTATCCCAGCCATCTGTCGTGCCGGAGATGCGCGTCCAGCTGTCAGTGGTCGCGTCATAGCGATCAACCACCGGCGGGAAGTCACGCCAGACGAAGGTCTGCGTGTAGGAGAAGCGGCGGTCATCCTGCGCCTCAGCCTCGCTCACAGCCGTTTCCAGCGGTGCCGGCAGGTCCTGCGCGGCAGCAGAAAAAGCGAGGGACAGAATAGAGGCAGTGATTGTGGTTGCGGCGATGCGCAGGAATTTGGGCATTCGGATATCCTTCGAGTTATCGTAAACAAATACAAATCATGGCTGCGCGAGGCAAATCAACACCCCGTGTTCGTGATCGGGGTTACTTCCCGGACAGGAAATCCTGCCCTCGGGTCAGCTCATAAAGACTGATTGCCGCTGCGTTGGACACATTGAGGCTTTCCATGGCAGGCGCCATCGGGATGCACGCAAGCTGGTCGCAGGTCTCGCCCACGAGTTGTCGCAGGCCTGCCCCTTCTGCGCCCAGAACCAGCGCAACAGGTTTTTCGGCCTGTACCTGTGAAAGGGGGCTCTCGGCTTCGCCCGCAAGACCGATACAGGCATAGCCCAGTTCCTTCAGGGCTTCGAGTGACCGGGCGATGTTCACCACTTGCACAAGCGGCACGGTTTCGATGGCACCCGCCGCCGCCTTGGCCAATGCGCCCGCCAGAACAGGTGTGCGCCGCTCCTGCGCAATGATCGCACGAACGCCAAAAGCAGCAGCGGACCGGAAGATCGCCCCGATATTCTGCGGATCCGTAATTTGATCCAGCACCAGCACCGGGCGCAGTTCATGACCAGCAGGCTGACAGGCTTCCTTCAGGCGGTGCCGGGGTAGGGGATGGGCATAAGCCGCAAGTCCCTGATGTACAGAGCCCGGCGGTAACATGCCGTCAATCGCATCGGGCTTCAGATCATCCGGGGTTGCCTCAACGCCCTGTTCTTTCAGCCAGATCGCAGCATTACGTGTCGCAACAAGCCGCTCGATGCGCCGATCCGGATTTGTGAGAGCCGCCGCGACAGCATGACGGCCATATAGCCAAACCGGCCGGTCTGGGTCTTCTGCCTTGCGCGCACGCGCGTTTGGGTAAACCTGTTTCTTGTCCATCCACGGGCTTTAGGCATAGCGGCGACAAGACCCAAGAAAAAAATGCGAAAAAAACAGGCCGTTGTCAGCAGGGCGCTTGCGCGGGTCGCCCGGCTTGCATATAAAGCGCGCTCGTTTACGACCCGCCGTCGCGATCGCACGGATATGGAGGGGTGGGAGAGTGGTTAAATCCACCAGACTGTAAATCTGGCCGCTATGCGTACGCTGGTTCGAAT
>JALEGJ010000008.1 GCA_022763115.1 Aquisalinus sp. | reverse complement strand
CCGTTTTTGCCGGTCCGGTGGTTATGGCGCGGAGCCTCCACCCGATCCCATCCCGAACTCGGTCGTTAAATTCCGCAGCGCCGATGGTACTACGTCTCAAGGCGTGGAAGAGTAGGTCGTCGCCGGGCCTGCAAAGATGGTTTTGACTAACCCATATTAATTTTCGCAAAGCCGCCCGTGAGGGCGGTTTTTTTGTGCCTGCCGTTCCGGCGTGATATTACTGACTGGAATTTCTGTTTTTATTTCGTGACGGTTCGGCAAGTTGATGAAAAAAATCATTGTACATATCGGTTACCCGAAATGTGGGTCATCTGCGATCCAGTATTTTCTGTGTCATAACCAGATACTTCATGGCGAAAATACCGAATACCGATATTTTGTCATGGGCAAGGAAGGTATTCTCTGCCAGCAGCAGGTAATGTCCCAGTCGAGGCGCAGTTTGTCTGGCTATGTCGCTTCTGTCGGTTCCCTGAGTAATGCCTTGATTGCGTTGCAAGACTATCTTGCGGCACACGAAGACAATGATTTTGTCCCGATCATCTCTCAGGAAGGCTGGGGAAGTAATGATGATATTGCTGATTTGAAACGAATATCTGAAGACCTTAACGGAAAAGTTGAGCTGCATATTGTCGGATATGTTCGCCCACAGATTTCTTGGCTTCAATCCGCCTGGTGGCAGTGGTATGCGTGGCGCGGCGACGATTTGACGCTGGACAAAGCCTGGAAGTGGCTGAAGCACACTGTCAAGTGGCACGCCCGCCTGCAGCGGTTTCAGGATATTCCGATGGTATCACTGGTCACGCCGCGTTTGCAGGATGATCAGCACGATATTGCCACTGATTTTCTGGAGCTTCTGGGCGTCGAGCCAGCAAGTTGTAAGCCGGGAAAAAAAATCAATCTCTCTGTCTCGCAAACCCACATTTCCATTTACAGGCGCTTACCCTGGCTAAGACCCCCTCATGATTCGCGCATGGATCATGTCATTCAGCGGCTTCTCCCGCATGGGGGGGCGCCTCCCTTTGTTATATCCAGGGCGTTTGCCACAGAGATTATAGAAGAGGTCAGGCAGGATAATATCGCTTTGGCCGATAGCCTTGACATATCCGGCAGGCAGCGAATGATGGACGATATGAAATGGTGGTCCGTTGAAGCATATGCGGAACGCTGGGCTGACAGGGAGACGCTTGGTTGAAAACAGGGAGCCTCTTTGAAAAGATTGAGCTTGGTGATTCGCCATTCTTCATTATTTGCGACCACGCCAAGAACTGGATTCCGGATGAGTACGATTCGCTTGGCATCCCGGACGATGTTCTGCGAACACACATAGCCTGGGATCCCGGGGCGGGGGATCTGACCAGAGCGTTGGCACAGCGGTTGTCTGCCCGCGCCGTTCTTTGTGGTTTCTCACGGCTTTTGATTGATCCGAATCGCTCAACTGACCGTCACGATCTTATTGCCGAATCCAGTGACGAGATTCCAATTCCCGGAAATCGTAAATTGTCATTCGAGCAGCGTAGTCATCGTATCGAAAAATTTTTCGATCCCTACCATCAGGCAATTGATTGTGAGCTGAATGCTTACCAGGCCCGTCAGGTTAAGCCTTTCGTTCTCTCCATTCACTCCTTTACACCCCGCCTGCTTGGACAAAAGCAGATACGACCGTGGCACATTGGTGCCTTGTGGCGGCACGATGAAGAAACAGCGCGTAAGTTCATGGGCGCTGTAAAAGAGTTTACGCCGTTTCATGTCGGTGACAATCAACCCTATAATGCCAAGGAGTTTAATTACTCCGTGGACCGTCATGTGGCGCCGCGAGGGTTAAAGCATATCACGATTGAAGTGCGTCAGGATTTGTTGGAGTCTTCAGATCAGGTCACAAGAATGGCAGACCTTCTGGAGCCAATTTTCATTCAGCTACAGGAGGCAAGGTGATGATTCCTTCTCTGACGCTTGGTGTGGAGGAAGAGTATCTGCTTGTTGATCCGCAGACACGCGATCTCGTTAATGATCCCTCGCCGGATTTCATGAAGTCCTGCAAGGAAGCGTTGGGCGAGCGGGTAACGCCTGAATTCCTGCGCTGTCAGGTTGAGATTGGCACACCCGTCTGTAACGATATTAAAGAGGTTAGACGGTTTCTTGTCGGTCTTCGTCGCTCGGTGATCAAAAATGCCGAGCAGCATGGGATGCGTCTCATCGCGGCTTCCACACACCCTTTCGCCGATTGGGGCAGGCAACACCATACATCGGGGCCGCGTTACGATGTTTTGGACCATGACATGGGCGGTGTTATCAGACGTATGCTGATTTGCGGGATGCATGTTCATGCCGGCATTGAAGACCCTGATATGCGCATCGATTTAATGAATCAGGCACGGTATTTTCTACCGCATTTACTCGCGCTTTCCACTTCTTCACCCTTCTGGGGCGGGCACGATATGGCCATGAAATGCTCGCGACTTGCTGTGTTTGATTCCATGCCGCGTACAGGCATCCCGGATCGTTTTGATAGCTATTCTGAATACGAACGTATGATTGGCCGTCTCATCAACGCTGGTGCGGTCGAGGATGCGACGAAAATCTGGTGGGATATGCGCCCCAGCGCGCGCTTTCCGACAGTAGAGATGCGCGTGACGGATGTGTGCACCTATGTTGATGATGCTGTTTGTATCGCAGCTTTTTACCAGAGCATTTTACGGATGTTGTCGCGCCTCAAGCTTCGAAATATGAGATGGCGCATCTATCCGCGCATCATGCTGAATGAAAATCGCTGGCGGGCACAACGCTTTGGCATAACACGTGACCTGATAGATATGAGCCGAAGTGAGTCGATCGACTTTGGTTCGCTAATTGATGAGCTTCTTGAGATTCTCAAAGAGGATGCGCAGGCATTGGGCTGTTATGATGAGTTGTTACATGCGCGCACAATTCTGAAGAGAGGCACCAGTTCCTGCCGCCAGCTTGGCACGTTCGAATCCGCCATATCAGAAGGGGCCGACAAGCATGAAGCCCTGCAGGCCGTCGTTGATCAACTGATCACAGAAACATCAGAGGGCATTGTCATCTGATTGTCAAAAACTGCTGTTCAGACGTGATAAACCTCTTGATTTCTCCCTCTTGCCAAGGCATATGATCGCCTCTTGGTTGATGCGGGATGGAGCAGCCCGGTAGCTCGTCAGGCTCATAACCTGAAGGTCGTAGGTTCAAATCCTACTCCCGCACCCAATTTTAAGAATATGATGATATCAGGCTGTCTTCAGGACCATACGCTTCAGCCCATGAGACTCGTATAGAGTGCAACAATTGCATTCGCGTAATCGGCTTCCGTTTCAACGACAGACTCTCTGGTGGAGATCAAGGTGCGCTGCGCATCCAGCACGTCGATAAAACTGGCCAGTCCTTCGCGATATAACGCGTCCAGCTGTCTATAGGCAGATTCACTGGACTGGACGGCAAATTCCAATTCAACCAGCCGTGCGGATAATGCTTCAACGGACAGAAGGGCGTTTTCCACTTCCTGAAGTGCGGTAAGTATTTGTTGTTCCCGGTTCAAGGCTGCCGCTGCAGCAGCGCGCTCCTGCGCAGCAAGTTCAGCGCGGCGTCGCCCCATGTCAAAAAGTGGCACATCGACAAGGGCAGCAATACTGAGGCGTACTTCCTCAAAACTGAAATCATCTGCGTTTGATGAAGATGTGATCTGTCCAGGTAATCTCAGGCGTGGATACAGATCAGCCTTTTCAACACCAACCCGTGCGAGGGCCGCTATCAGTCGTGCCTCGGCAGCACGCACGTCCGGTCGTTGCCGCAGTATGTCTGCCGGGACGCCTATATCCGGCCCTTGCGTGAAGTCAGGTATATCGTCCTGTTCTGGTGACCCAAATTCCCCTACTTCGGGTGCCCGGCCTGAGAGAACGGCAAGAGCAAATATTGCCTGTTGCCTGTCAGCCCATAATAACGAGCGGCGAGACCGTGTCTGGGCCAGGTCCGCAGATGCACGGTCCACGTCCAGGGCTGGGGATAAGCCAGCCTTAAAGCGGGAGGTAACAATATCGAGTGTTCGGGTCTGGAGTTCTGTGGAGGAGTCCAGCAAAGCTATGCGCGCACCCGCGCGCCTCAGATTGATATATTGCTGTGCTGTAGTTCTGATGATCAGCCGCTCTATGTTCGCACTATCAGCAGTCGCTGCATCAAAGTCTGCAAGCGCTGCTGCCAACTGGCGGCGGCTTCGACCGAACAGGTCGGGTTCGAAAGCCATGAATACGCCACCCGAAAGTGTAGTGTCGCTGGTTGCTGTCTCACCGCCTCTTACCGTCGTGGACTGAATATCACCAGCAGCGTCGACCGTTGGGAACAGGTCGGAACGAGTAGCCGCCACAAGAATTTGCACACGTTCGACATTTTGTCTGGCAATCTTTATGTCGAGATTATTGTCACGTGCCGCGTTGATTGCCAGGTTGAGTTCAGGATCATTAAAGCCAATCCACCATTCATTTGAGGAGGATGGCGTTTGTGTCACTGCTTCGCCGTTGGTTTGATATGTTTCGGGCGCTGAAAAGTCCGGTGCAAGGGGAGCCGGTCCGACAGCACAGGCAGAAACCATGCCGGCGAAAAAGTATACTGATGAAAAACGCAATACACTCATTCAACCAGTTCCTGCCTTGCAGCCTGCTCTAGTTGTTCATCCAGTTTTTCCGAGCCGCTTGTTCTTGCCTTGCTCAAATGCGCGAGACCAAGATACAGAACCGGGCTGAGGTAAAGTGTGAAAATGGCCGCGAGACCTATACCCCCAAAAATAACCCAGCCGATTGCATGGCGCGCTTCAGCACCGGCGCCACTGGAAAGGATCAGGGGCAGAACACCAAGAGCCGTCGATGTCACGGTCATCATGATTGGCCGGACACGAACTGTTGCAGCCTTGAAGATCGCATCGCGCACTGACAGGCCTTCTCCCCGAAGGCGGTCAGCAAATTCAACCAGTAGCACACCGTTCTTCGCCATCAGGCCAATCAGCAATACCAGGCCAATTTGTGAGTAGATGTTGAGGGACGTGTTTGAGAAAAACATTGCAAACACGGCAGCAGCCAATCCAAAGGGTACAATCAGGATAACGATAACCGGGCTGGAGATGCTTTCGAACTGCGCGACCAGCACCATGAATACAATTAGGAAGGCAAAGCCAAATGTTAGCAACATGTCGCGGTTCGCCTCGCGCAGGCTCTCCGCATTGCCTTCCAGGATCATTTCGATGTCATCCGGTAACACCTCATCAGCAATGCGACTGAATTCTGCTATTGCCTCCGCGAGTGTCGCTCCTGCCGCGATATCGGCCTCAACCTCAATTGCCCGGCGTTGTTCGACACGATCCAGTTCAGCGGCCACGCCTTCCTCGACCAGTGTGGTCAGGCTGGAAAGAGATACCAGATCGCCGGCTGAAGAGCGCACGAACAGGTTACTCAGATCTTCAGGGCTTTGAATCGCATCTGTTTGGGCTTCGAGCAGAATGGGGATTGCCTGATCATTTACATTCAAGTCAACCACGCGCTCTCCGCCAACCATTGTCCGTAAGGTGAGAGAAATCTCATCCAGGGGAACGCCAAGATCAGAAGCGCGTTGCCGATCAATTTTGATGGATAATTGTGGTTGTGTCGGTTGATATGAAATTTCGGGATTTGATAAAATAGTTGATCGGGTTTCTATCTCGTCAGAAAGGGCGCGCGCGGCAAGATATATCTCCTGATAGTCGCCGCCTGTCAGGGCAGCCTCAAGACCATTTCGGTTACCCCGGCCAGCGCTAAGGCTGCTGCTGCCAAATACCGATACCCGTGCGCCTGGTATCTCTGACATTGGCCTTCGCAAAGCAGCAATCAGTTCCTGCTGAGAAATATTACGCTCTGACCAGGGGGCCAGGCGCACAGTTACGCTGACACGGTTCGGATCAAACCGGCCAACTACTGTGTATACGGATTCAATCGTTCCATCATCAATATATGGTTGCAGCCGCTCCTCGATCTGGGCAGCTTGTCGTTCCATGTAGGAAAGGCCAACACCGTCCGGACCTGTAGCGAATACCGTAATTTGTCCACGGTCTTCCGTTGGTACCAGCTCGCTTTCAAGCTGCGTGAAGATCCAGAGGCCGATACCACCAACAGTGATCGCAAGAACAACAGAAGACAAGGGACGATTAAGAGACACTTGCAAAGAGCGACTGTAGATATCTTTTATCCGGTTTCCAAAGCGCATAAGAAGTGATGGCGTTGTTCCTGATTGTCCACCGAGGGAGAGTTGCGCGGCAATAGCAGGCGCCAGAGTCAGGGCAACAAAAGAGGAGATAACAACTGCAAAGGCCAGGACAAAACCGAATTCACGAAATAAACGTCCTACTGTTGAGGGAAGGAACGAGATTGGTACAAACACGGCAACCAGAACCAGCGTGGTGGAAACGACCGCGAAAAATACCTGTCTTGTTCCGATGGCAGCTGCTGCGTGTGAGCGCAGTCCCTGACTCTGTTTTCGCTGGATGTTTTCAAGAACCACAATAGCATCATCCACAATCAGTCCGGTCGCAAGTACGAGCGCCAGCAGGGTCAGCAGGTTAATCGAGAAACCCATCAACCAGATACCTGCCAGTGTACCAACAAGAGCGATCGGAACAGACACAGCCGGTACGATGGTAGCCTGTCCGGATCCGAGGAAGAGCAGGATTGTCAGGATAACAATCACGACGGCAAAAATTAGTGTGGTTAGAACATCGTTGACGGAAGTACGAATGAAGATGGCTTCATCGGCCGTAACCTGAACAGTCACGTCATCCAGTCGCTGATTGATCTGTGCAACTTTCTCGTTAACGGCGTCTGAGATGTTGATGGTATTGGACTGTGCGCGCCGAACAACGCCAAGGCCTATGACAGGTTCGCCGTTCAGGCGCAGAAGGTTGGTTGCGTCCGCCGGGGCAATAATTGCATCCGCCACGTCACCGACTTTTATTGCCCCGGCAATCACGACATCTTCGATCAGTTCCGGTGTTGCAGCTGTTGCTTCTGCGCGCACGATCAGTTCCTGATCATCTGACCTGAAGCTGCCGACTGGTACGTCAAACGGGGCTTGCCTCAAAGCGTCAACCACGTCTGTCACCGTGAAGCCGAAACGGTTCAAACGAAGCGGGTCGATGACCACCCGCATCTGCCGTTGTCGTGTGCCAAATTCGCTGACGGACGCCACACCGTCAATCGAGAGAATTTCTGGTGCAATGTTCCTGTCAATGATGCGCGTCAGCTCATCTTCAGTATAAGCGGTGCTGGTGACAGCTATTGTCAGTATAGGACTTGAATCATCATCGGCCTTTGTGACAAATAGGTTTTCAACCCGGTCCGGTAGTTGCCTTGCCACGCGGTTTACAGCTTCCCTCACATCGGATGCAGCTGTATCAAGATCAACGCCGGGATTAAAGCTTATGCGTATGCGTGTGTTATTCTCTTCACTGGAGGCGCTGATCTCGTCCACGCCCGAGACACGCGCCACAGCACCTTCAAGTACGCTCGTCACCTCCGCATCCATCGTTTCCGGTGCGGCACCAGGCAGGTTGGCCCTGACCGTTACAATCGGATAATCGACATCCGGGAGCTCGCGTATATCTATGCCAAGCAGGGCGGCAAGGCCCGCGATGACGATCAGCAAATTCAAGACGGTAATCAGAAGCGGTCTTTTGACTGCAAGTTCCGGCAGGCCGGTTTTATGCATGAGTTTCATTGAGATGAATTCCCGATGACGGCCCGTACTCTGCCTGATGTCACTAATTCGTTATTCGTGCGGCCAACAATCTCAATATTGCTCCCGCTGCGAACTTTCTGAACGCCTTCAGCAATCACCAGATCACCCGCTTCCAGTGGGCCATCCAGCAAAACATAGCCTTTGCTGCGGGATACGAGTGAGACAGGCACACGTTCGGCCATATTCTCATTCGCGGTCCAGAGATAGGCACCGTCTCCCCCCCAAAGAATAGCTGCCTCCGGCACGGCGGGTAATCGCTGGCCTTCTGTCGCGAAGTTTACGCGAAAGCTCATGCCGGGCCGCAGTTGATCATCCTTGTTGTCGATTTCAGCACGGATGACAAAAGACCGTCGTTGCGGATCAATCCTGCTGCCTACAGATCGAACAGTCGCTATGAAATTGCGATCCTGTGCAGCAAAAGACTGCATTGGCAGGGTGTCGTTTTCTGCAAGCAGACCGAAGATCTGTTCGGGCACTTCAAAATCCACAAACAGTACACTGCGATCATCTAGCTGGGTGATAACTGTCTGTGGCGTTACCCGGGCACCGGCATCAACTTCATTCAAACCAACGAAACCGGAGAAGGGGGCTCTGATAATGCGATTTTCAAGCGCATCGCGCGCAAGCTCCAGATCAATACGAGCCGCTTCAACAGCAGTGCGCGCGACATCTATCTGGCTGTCGGAAATTGCCCCTGGCACATCAATACGCTCATAACGTGCAAGTAGCTGCTCGGCATCCTGTAAGGCCACCTTGGCTCTGGCTTCATTGAGGCGTTCTTCGGTATTTTCCAGCCGGGCGAGTACGGACCCTTTGGTAACCCGCTTCCCGGGGGTAAAGGTAACAGTGATGATTTCCCCCTGGCTTTGCGGGAAAATGGTTGCGGCCTGCCGGGCCCTTGCTGTGCCGACAACGTCAATGACACGCTCGTCTGGCATCAGGGTGACTTCATGCACGATAACACCAACTGCACTACCACGCTGGTTACTGGCAGAAGTCTCATTCTGTCCACTGCTGTTACCACAAGCAGACAGGGCAAGGACGCAAAAGGTGGCAATTGCTGCATTCTTAATCATGGCAGACCGCTATTTTTAACACTGTATGCAAGTCAGTTTTGTCGATTCTGACATGCCTGAGGGGCAACATTGCCAATTTTAGGCCAATGGTAGTGTAACTAAGGCAAAGTATCAAAAAAGCCAGTTCATATGCCCTTTTGAAGCTGAGGCGGGAAATAAAGTCTGGCGGAGACGAAGTCCGCAAAACCCTTGTGTGCTGGTGGTCGTGGATGTCCTGAAGTTAAGTAATATATTGCCATCTATCAAAAAGCATGTTTGTGATAGTTCATTTCTGTTCCCACACAACCAGTGTAAAGTGTGGGAACAAATGAGGGAACGGAGAACCGATCATGGGTAAACTAAACGTGATTAAGGTAAAGAACGCAAAAGCACCTGGAAGGTACCAAGATGGAGATGGCCTAATGTTGCTCGTCAAAGCTGGCGGCAGCCGTTCATGGGTCCTACGTCTGCAATTCGCAGGCAAGCGCAGGGACTTTGGTCTCGGTTCCTTGACTGATGTGTCTTTGGCAGAAGCCCGTGAAAAGGCTGCAGAGATGCGCAAACTCGCACGGCAAGGGATCGATCCCAAACGGACGCGCCCCACTACAATACCTACGTTCGCAGATGTCGCGAAGCAGGTCTACTCAGAGCAGCGAGGCTCATGGCGCAACTCCAAGCATTCCACCCAGTGGATTTCGAGCTTGGAAAGATATGTTTTTTCACAGTTAGGTGATACACAGATCGATAAAGTAGATGCTGCGATGGTACGAGATACCCTTCTCCCGATCTGGTTAGAAAAACCGGAAACAGCCCGCCGAGTGAAGCAACGTATAGGGACAGTGTTGGATTGGGCACATTCTAACGGATTTCGAACAGCGGAAGCTCCAATGCGCTCAGTCGGGAAAGGGCTGCCAAAACAACCCAAGCGTGACAATCATTTTTCTGCTATGCCGTATCCCGATGTTCCTTATCTTATGCAGGTTCTCAAGCAAAAAGAAGGGACCGGAGCAAAAGCATTGCAATTCCTCATTTTCACAGCAGCACGTTCAGGAGAGGTAAGAGGTGCGAAGTGGCGGGAAGTTGATCTACAGAATGCGATCTGGACCATCCCCGCTGAAAGGATGAAGGCGGGGCGTGAACATGTTGTACCTCTTCCGGAGAAAGCACTCGAATTATTGGATCAAGATGGAGATACAAGGCTAAAAGAGTCGCTTTTGTTTCCTGGGTTAAAGGGTTTGCCGTTGTCAGATATGACTTTGTCCAAGGCCCTTAAGTCTGCCGGAGGAACTGGTTATACTGTGCACGGAATGCGTAGTTCTTTTAGAGATTGGGCCGCCGAGAGGACGAGATTTAGCCGTGAAGTAGTCGAAACTGCTTTAGCCCATGCAATTAGAAATAAAACGGAGGCAGCGTATAGGCGCACTAATTTTTTAGAAAAGCGTCAATCCTTGATGTCATTATGGGCTGAATATTTAGTGTCTCCGGAGGAAAAAGTTGTGAACATCATATGAAATGTTGGCTAAGGAGATCCGGAGCAGTCATTCACAATCAGGTTAGGAATTTAAGATTTGGTGGCCGTCTGCTAATAGAAGGTGCCTTTGGACAGGGGAAATCCGCCCATCTCCCCGCGCATCATATTTGCCTCTTAGCTTTCGGAATGGAGGACAACATCATCACACATTTGTTTGTTCACATTATCGGCAGCCAACTATGCTGACCAACAGTATCAGAACTCTATTGGGCTGGCATGGGCAATTCTGAAGTCGATCCCGCTTGATGTCGGCTCTTATTGCCAAGCGGCGGTTCACTTATGATCTAAGTACCAATGCCAAAAAGCATGCTGCGCGGTATCCCTGCAAGGCTAGGGCTTCGCTCCGATCTTAATAGAATGCATAAGGCCAGCAGGGCTTGGTTTTGGTCCAACTTTGCCTGCGGTAAAATTTTGCACGATTTGGAAAATTGCCGATACCCCAATCAAGAAATTAATATAGGGTTAACGGGCTAAATTCGGCTATCGAGAAGATAGCTTCGATGATGAAAGTCTAGACGCGGAGCCCTGACATGTTGGACGATCTCAAGAGTGACGAAGAGCTAACAACACTGGCAACACATGCCACCTTTATTGAAGGCGATCTCGTTTTTCAGAGTGATCTACTCAAAAAACCAGCACTTGAAATCCTGCCCAATGAGTTTTTTTTAGCTGTGAAGCCGCCAAGTGTAGAGCATGTCCAAGTATCGGCTGGAACGAATGAGGAGCCAAGCAACGAGAAAATACCTAGTGCACTTGACCCTATGCTACAAGCCCTCTGGGCGAGCCAACAGCCGACCATCGCTGCGCGGTCAAATGAGGGCGCGAAGTCGGCAAACAATCATGCGGAGGGACCATATCAGTTCTTTGGTGAGTATGTTGTCGTAGATGTGCGTGCTCAAGATGGTATGG
>JALEGJ010000106.1 GCA_022763115.1 Aquisalinus sp. | reverse complement strand
CGGAAGTTCTGGTTATTACCGACGACGGTGAAAAACATGGTCCCATGACCGTCGAGCGTGCAATGGCAATGGCAGATGAAGCAAGGCTTGATCTGGTTGAAGTTTCTCCAAACACCAAGCCACCTGTCTGTAAACTGCTGGATTATGGCAAGTTCAAATACCAGCAGCAAAAAAAGAAGGCAGAGGCCAAGAAGAAGCAAAAAGTCGTCGATATCAAAGAGATCAAGATGCGTCCTAATATCGACACGCATGACTATGAAACCAAAACCAAGGCCATGAAGCGGTTTTTCGATGATGGTGACAAGGTGAAGGTGACATTGCGTTTTCGTGGTCGCGAGATGGCGCATATGGAGCGTGGCATGGACCTGCTCAAGCGCGTTGAATCCGACTTTGAGGAAATTGCCAAGGTTGAAGCCATGCCAAAAATGGAAGGCCGCCAAATGATGATGGTGCTCGCACCGCGCTAATCTAGCGGGCACCCGCAGGGCATTGACGTTTTATCCTCCACACCCGAATGTAAAACAGTGTGGAGGTGCTTATGTTTTCTGCCGAGATTACCAATCAACTTGTCATCGCATCGGGTTTGATCGCAGCGACTTTTCTGGTGCATGCCATTTTTGTTGCGCTCATTTCAGCATTCTTGCGTGGCCGGCAGCCAACGACGCGCGGCATCCGTGACTTGTTCCGTGATGTGATAATCATGGTAGCAATTTCGGTTCTACTGTTGATCGCGCACTTCTCCTCCATCTGGATGTGGGCCATCTGCTATCTGCATCTCGGCGCATTCATAGATCTGGAAACAGCGCTCTATTTCTCTGCAGCTTCCTACACCACCCTTGGCTATGGGGACGTCCTGCCACCGCAGGAATGGCGCATTCTCGCCGGCGCCATGGCCGCGAACGGACTGCTCCTGTTCGGTCTTTCAGCTGCCATTCTGGTAGATGCCAGCGTACGGATCAGACTGGGTGGGGATAGTTGAGCATGTGGAAATACGCATTGTTAACTGCTCCGAATTATCCTGAGCAAAATCATAACTTCAGAGGAAGTATAGGACTATAATGAACTCGTATGTCAGTTTGCCTCTGAGGCCAATCATTGGTCTAGCGTTATTACTTTTTCTGATCGCGCCTGAAACGGCATTTGCCCATTCCGTTGCCGAAGGAGATAAGGGCTACATACAAGAAATAAGTGGGGTGCATCTGGTTTCGTTCCTGTATCTGGGAGCCAAGCACATGGTGACCGGGTACGACCATATACTTTTTCTGTTTGGCGTTGTTTTCTTTCTGTACAGAGTGAAAGAAGTGGCGACGTATGTCAGCCTGTTCGCCATTGGACACTCACTGACCATGCTTGGCGGTGTTTATTTCGGCGTCGGCATCAACAGCTATATCATTGATGCGATTATAGGCTTGTCTGTGGTCTACAAAGCCCTGGATAATATGGGGGCTTACCAACGCTGGTTCGGGTTTCAACCTAACACAAAAGTCGCAACCCTTGTTTTTGGACTATTTCACGGGATGGGTCTGGCAAGTAAAATCATGGATTACGAAATCTCGGCAGACGGGCTTTTGGCAAACCTTCTGGCATTCAACATTGGCGTTGAAATTGGTCAGATACTCGCTCTTTGCGCGATCCTTATCGTAATGAGTTTCTGGCGTAAGACGCCCAGCTTCATGAAACATGCCTACATAGCAAATGTCATCCTGATGACGGCAGGTTTCGGCCTGATTGGTTATCAACTCACCGGCTACTTCGTATCCTGAAACAGTAATTAAGGTGCATCATGTTTAATTCAAAAACACCAGACCCTTCCGAATTACCTTCGACAACTCAACTGTTAAAATCTACTGCTATCGCAGCTGTGACTGCATTTGTTCTTCTCATTACAACTGTGCTGCCAGCTGAGTATGGCATAGACCCAACAGGCATAGGCCGACTTGTCGGATTGAAGAAGATGGGTGAAATCAAGCAGCAACTTCATGAAGAAGCCGAGGCCGAGAATATAGCTTCTGCGAGCCTGACCGTCCCTGAACTGGATAACACTTTGGAAAATCAAGATAGTTCCGCGACTGAAGTCGGCGAACGTGCGGTATCTTCGACACAGATGGAGCCACCTCAAGTGATGGTCGCCGAATGGCAGGATGAACGCGTATTGACTTTGGCTCCTGATGCCGCCGCCGAAATAAAGCTAACCATGAAAAAAGGGGCTTCAGCTGAATTTGAATGGTCTACATTAAATGGCCACCTGAATTATGATCTGCACGGTGACGGGAAAAGAAATCAGTCAATTAGCTATGAACGTGGCAGAGCTGTTGAAAGCGATAGCGGCGAAGTGACGGCTGCCTTTGACGGCTCGCATGGATGGTTCTGGCGAAATCGTAGCGGCAAGGATGTAACTCTTACATTGCGCGTTCGAGGCAATTATTCCGAGATTAAGCGAGTCCTTTAATGGCTAACTTTCGTCTGGATTAGCTACATAGGTAAAATATTTCACTGCCGCACTCTGGCCACAAACGCCCTGTTGCGATAACTTCGTTAGGGGCGTTGGACATGAACGAGCAGGAGTACCGTTATGATCCGACATAAATTTTCTTCAATCAAACTTGGCCTGGCTATGGCAACACCGCTTTTCTTAAGCGGATGCATAATAGTTGACGCAGACCGCGTCGCGGATGTGCGTAATGTTTCCGTAATCCACGCGCCGGGAGAAACCGATAAAGCCGCTGGAGAAGCCATGCGACTCTGTAGCAAATACGGAGACGGTGGGGCCAAACTGATCGACATCGAAGATGACCAGGAAGACGGCAAGGTTCGGTCCGTTTATCAGTGTTACTGACTCCATTTCCCAACAACATGAATAAAAAGCCTGCAGCAGCGCAATAACTGCTGCAGGCTTTTGCCATTTACCTTTTGGCAAGATCACATTAACCATCAACACATATGCGTTGTGTCAGTTACGTGGTGGCCAGGCTGGAATGGAAAATAAAATCAAACTGTTACCCCTAATTGGGTTGGTTAGCGTCGCAATGCTCACAGCAAGTTGCGCGACCGTTCGTAAGGGGGCCAGCAACGTAGCTGATGGTACAGGCGCCGTGGTCGAAGGTGTCGGCAATGCGCTCACTTCCCTTGCACCCAAACGACAGGGTGAAGAACAGCAGGAAGAAATTGAGCCAAGCACTGAGACTGTCGTATCTGCTCCACAACCTACTGAGAATGCCCCACAGCAATTATCCGAGCCAGTTAGCGAGCGTCGGAACCCGGTTGGCACTGTCGCCAGCGGCGTTGGCAAAGGCCTTGGCGCTGTCGGCACGGGCATCGGCAATGCCGGGGGAAGCGTTGCGAGAGGTGTCGGCAATGTGTTCGGCGGTTTGGCGCCGAAGAAGCAGGATATAGAGGTCAAGCCCGGCGAAGAGCCAGATGGAGATGTTGTCGAGGTGGAAGTGGACGGCGAGGTCAAACGCTTCGTCCAGAAGCGTCCCAGTATCAATCCTTTCAAAACCTACCCGTTCAAGCCTCTGCCAAATCAGGAAGGGGATGTGACCAGCAACCAGATCATGCGTGCTCAGGTCTGGAGCGGTATCGTGGATATTTCTCAGGTAAGGCTGATCGGCGATGACCGCATGCGCATTGATATTCTCAGTCCGTTTGTCATGAGCGTTGAGGAAATGGAATATGTCCTGCTGGCGCGCGCCGCAGGTGAAGCCTCCCGGGCAGGCTTCCCGCGCTTTTCTATCGTCTACCTCAACTACAAGGGTGGCAAAGGCCTCTCCAATCTCCTGCTCCCGGAAATCAAGTATGGCGGCTCTGACTGGATTGGGACGTATGAAGACCTGATTACGGAGCGGGAAAACCAGCGTCTGACTGGTAACGTCAATCGTGTTGGTGCCAAAAAACTGGAAGCTGTCATCCTGCTGCAACCGGCAGAAAACCGGCGCAGGCGCGAGACATTTGCGGCAACCGAAACTTATCTCAATATGCTGAATAACCGTAAATTCAATGGCCAGTATCCTTACGGCAACTGATTACAATAGCGTCCCGGTTAGATGACGAACAGGTACACCATTGGTCTTATCGGCGCACGTGGGCACACCGGCCGTGAAATCCTTAAGCTGATTGACAGTCACCCTGATCTTGAACTCGTGTTTGCCGCATCGCGGGAGCTGGCCGGAAAAGAGGTGAGCGAGGTCGCTCCGGCTCCTGCCGGCCTGAAATTTGAAAGCGCCTCGCCAGATTTACTGGCGGACCATCAACCCGACATTTGCATTCTCGCCCTGCCGAATGAAGCGAGCCAGCCTTTTGTGGATGCTTTTGCCAGACACAGCCCGAAGACGATCCTTATTGATTTGTCAGCAGATCACCGTTTCGATGAAAACTGGGCCTATGGCTTGCCAGAGCTTTACGCCGAATCGCAATCTTTGAAAGGTGCCCGCCGCATCGCAAATCCTGGCTGTTACGCGACCGCTGCGCAGCTTGCGATTTATCCGTGCTTAAAACACTTGGCCTCGCCCCCCTCTGTGTTTGGTGTGTCAGGATATTCAGGCGCTGGTACGAACCCATCCCCTAAGAACGACGTGGAAAGACTTTCCGAAAACCTTATGCCTTATGCACCTGTAGGGCACATTCACGAGCGAGAAATATCCCATCACCTGGGACACACTGTTCGTTTTACACCACATGTGCATCCGGCATTTTCCGGCATCCTTGCAACAGTCCATATGACTTTCAGGGCACCTCTATCTGTTGAGACGATGCAGACTCTTTACGACAAGACATACGCTGCGCATGACTTAATCACCGTGCAAACCGACACACCTGAGCTAAAGGATGCAACTGGCATACAAGGCGCCATCATTGGAGGCTTTTCTGTTTCCGAAGATGGACTGCATGGTGTTGTTTTCGCCGCCGAAGATAATTTGCTCAAGGGTGCTGCTGTTCAGGCTATTCAGAATATCAATCTTGCCCTTGGCCTTGATATTTTAAGCGGCATAAAGACCATCTGAAAACCTGAAAGTACGAAGAAGCCGCTTTCAACGCCCTTTCAGGCAATTTTTATCGATACTAAAATCCAGCTTCTCGACAAAATCCACCACGGCATCGACCAGACACTCATCCCCGGTCCAGAACATAACGCCATGGCTTTCCGTTGGGTGTGTCACATGGACACCTTCAATATCCGCCGCGAGTTCCTGACCATAAAGTGGCGGCGTGATAACATCGCGCTCGCCTGAAAGAACAAGGGCGGGCACGCCGGAAAAATCAGCTGCGTCAATGGCTGCACCCCGGTATATGATATCCATTTCCTGACAAAGACGGCGGCTGTAAACTTCCTCTTCCGGTGTATAGACT
>JALEGJ010000105.1 GCA_022763115.1 Aquisalinus sp. | reverse complement strand
GCCGCGTTCATCCCCGTCTTTCCTGAACCCCTGTCACGCGTGATACACTACCGGGTCGGCACGCGCACCAACCATCCTGCTATTAGCAAGTACCATATGCACCTTAGCCGAAAAAAGTTAAGCCGCAACATACAGTGATAATATAACGGCTCGAAATTCAGCTTTTGGGAGAAGAATTAATGTTCTCCCCCATAGATTTCAGCTTTGGCGGGCATCTTCTGCATCATGCTCAGCCACGAGATGTCCTGGTGCTACCTCAATCAGCTTCGGGCGATATTGCTCGGCATCCGGGTCATCAATCACCTTTGATTTGAGGAACCGCAGTGAAGCGCGCGTGTCCATCGGCGACGGCAGGTCCCCTTCCAGCTTGATCCGGGGCTTGGCTTTTTCGACCTTGGGGTCCGGTGTAGGGACAGCCGATATGAGGGCGCGTGTGTATGGATGGCGCGCATCTTCATAGATGGCGTCACGATCAGCCAGTTCAACAATGCGCCCCAGATAAAGGACCATCACCCGATGGGAAATCTCTCGCACCACGGACAGGTCGTGGGAGATAAACAGGAGCGACATGCCAAAGTCTTTTTGCAGGTCAATCAGTAGATCAATGATTTCTGCCTGGATAGAAACATCAAGCGCACTGACGGCTTCATCGCAGATGACCATTTCCGGCCCGAGAATCATGGCCCTGGCAATACCGACACGCTGATTCTGCCCGCCTGAAAGTTCATGCGGGTAGCGATTGATCATGCTTGATGGCAACCCAACGCGTTCCAGCAATTCCGCGACCAACTTCTCTTTTTCTGCAGCTGGCAGGCGTGGACGATGCGTCTGCAAGGGCTCCGCCACAGAAGCACCGATGGTCAAGCGCGGGTTCAACGCTGCCAGGGGGTCCTGGAAAACGATCTGAAAGTCCTTGCGCAGATTGCGGATGGCGCTTTTACTGGCAGATGTCAGATCCCGGCCCATCCACACCACCGGCTTTTCAGATGGTGTTTTCTTAATCGGCGCAAACTGCAGGATTGCCCTGGCCAAAGTTGATTTGCCACAACCGGACTCCCCGACGATGCCGAGCGTTTCCCCTTTTCGCAGCGTAAAACTGACGCCATCAACCGCTCGCAAAGGCTTCGTTTTTGGCAGGAAGCCGGTGCCGGTTTTGACAGGGTAATAGACCTTGATGTCCTCGACAGTCAGGATTGTCTCTCCCTCGCCCTTCACTGGCTCAATGGCGGGGCGCCCATGACGGTCAGGCTGGTCGAGACGCGGCATCGCATCGAGAAGCATTCTCGTATAATCTTCCCGCGGACGATAAAAGATATCTTCGGCCGTACCCTGCTCGACAAACTCCCCGTGACGCATGACCAGAACACGATCACACATCCGCGCCACGACACCCATATCATGGGTGATCATCGCCAGCGCCATATGGCGCTCCTCTTTCAGGTCATGGAGAATATCAAGAATCTGTGCTTGCACGGTCACATCGAGTGCCGTTGTCGGTTCGTCCGCAATCAGAAGATCAGGGTCACCGAGCAGCGCCATGGCGATCATCACCCGCTGGCGCATGCCGCCAGAAAGTTCATGCGGGTATTGCCGCAGACGGCGCGCAGCTTCCGGAATACGCACCAGTTCAAGAAGGTCCCGGCATTGCGTGAGGGCTTCATCGCCTCTGATGTTCTTGTGGATGCTCAGCACTTCGGCCATCTGGTCGCCAATGCGCATATGGGGCGTTAATGAGGTGAGCGGATCCTGGAAAATCATCGAAATGCCGTCACCACGGATATCGCGCAACTTTGTCTCGCGCATGGCAAGAAGGTCTTCGCCCCGGTATAGCGCCTGCCCGCCAACCCTGCCGTTACCGGCAACAAGCCTTAGCGCGGCGAGACATGTCTGGCTTTTGCCAGAGCCGGACTCGCCAACAATGCCGATACACTCCCCCGCCTCGATCGCAAAAGAAACACCTTTGACAGCGTTCACCACACCATCAGGTGTCTCGAAATCAACCGTAAGGTTCCTGATATCAAGAACGGTCTCTGGCGAAGCCGTTACCTGCGCATTAGTTTCAGTCATAACGCAACCTCCAGCGTGCGAGCATGACGAATTTGTGTCAAAAAGGAAAGCGTGATCACCGTAAAAACCGGGATACATGCGATTGAGTCAAAATTGACTGAAGTCAAATGGGCCGAATCGCCGAGCAGTATCATCAGTCAAAAAAAGGGGACGGACCATGTCAGGAGAACAGCCAGCTTACAAAATCTCTACGCGGCAACTGACGCCGGAATCGCCATGGAAATGGATCAACAAGGGTTGGGCAGATATCTGGAAAGACCCGCTTTTAAGTCTCGGTTACGGCTTTACCTTCGTCATGGCCGGTTTCGGGATCAACTATCTTCTCTGGGAAGCAGGACTGTCGGCAATGGTGCCTGTTGCTGTCGGGGCTTTTGCGCTGGTTGGGCCGATGATGGCTATCGGCCTTTATGAAATGAGCCGCCGACATGAGTCAGGCGAAAAATACTCGGCTTTTGACATCATCTTCGTGAAAGCGAAATCCCCTCTCCACATCGCCTATATCGGCTTCATCGTCATGTTTGCCCTGCTGGTCTGGATACGGATTGCTATCGTTCTCTATGCGCTGTTTGTCTCCAGCACCTATATGCCATTATCGAATTTTACCGAGTTCGTCTTTGAAACACCTCAGGGGCTAATGATGCTTGTCGTCGGCACAGCCGTTGGCGGCGTCATCGCATTTGCAATTTTCGCCATGACAGCCTTTTCTATCCCCCTGTTGCTTGACCGGAAATCGAATGTTCTGGATGCAGTCATCGCCAGCATGAAAGTCATCAAGGACAATCCGGGTGCCTGTTTTCTGTGGGCATGGATGATCGCACTTCTGATCGCATTCGGCGCTGCAACAGTTCTGGTAGGATTGATGGTTGTGTTCCCCCTGCTGGGCCACGCAACATGGCACGCCTATCGGGACGTATTTGATCAGTAAAAAGAAGTGATCCTGACAGGATCAGGTCTCCAGATCATCATCCAGAAGAATGCGATTTGCGGCACCATCCAGATCTTCATACTGATTGGCATTCAGGGACCACATGAATGCCCCTACGCCAAGACCGCCAAGCAGCAAGGCTGCCGGTATCAGGATCATCAGGTTTTCCATAACTAGTCTCCATTTCCGATTTTCAGACGCAACGCATTCAACGTCACGATCAGCGATGACCCTGACATGGCTAACGCAGCGATCAATGGTGTTACATACCCTGCCATCGCCAGCGGCGCGGCAACGCAATTATAAAGAGCTGCAAAGGCAAAGTTCTGCAGGATATGTCGCTGTGCCCGCCTCGCCATACGCCAGGCCTTCGTAACGGCGCTCAACCCTTGCCCCTGAAAGACATAATCTGCTGCAGATTGTGCCGCTTCCACAGCAGACCCGGGTGACAGGGAAACATGGGCACTGGCAAGGGCGGGAGCATCGTTGAGCCCATCTCCCACCATCGCCACGCGCTCACCACTCTCGGCAAAAGCATTCAGCTTTTCAAGTTTTTCTGCAGGCGTCAAAGCGGCAAAGGCTTCTTCGATCAGCACACGACTTGCCAGTTGCTTCACAGGTTGAGGTCGATCACCAGACAAAAGAGAGGTCCTGATCCCTGATGACGTTAAGGTCGAAACTGTCTCCGCGGCATCCTCGCGCAGCGTATCCTCGAACTTGAGGGCCACTGGGGTCTCCCCCTCAAGAGCAACATATGTCAGTGTACCCGTCGCATCATCACCAGAATCATCTGCACCGACAAACGCGGCCCGACCCATCTGCGCAAGCTTGCCATTAACAAAACCGGAGACGCCCTGTCCCGGTATCTCTTTTACATCTGTTGCAACAATGCCCGTCCCCGCCGCCTCAACTATCGCACGCGACAAAGGATGGCGGCTTGCACGGGCGAGGGCCGCGGCAGCGTTAAATTGAGCGGGGGTAAGGTCATGCGCATTGACAAGCTGCGGCTTGCCAAGTGTCAATGTGCCCGTTTTGTCAAAAACAAAATGAGTGACCTGCGCAAGGCGTTCCAGCGCATCACCTGCTTTCACGAGTATCCCTTTGCGAAACAGCTCACCGGTCGCGACGATCTGTACGGCCGGGGTTGCCAGGCCAAGCGCACACGGACAGGTGATGATCAGTACCGCAATTGCGTTCATCAGGGCAACGCGCAGCCCTGCGTCAAACACAAACAGCCACCCCAGAAATGTTATCGCTGCAAGCGTATGTACAATTGGCACATAAGCGCGTGCAGCTTTATCTGCCAGGCGGACATAAGAGCTCTTGCCCTGTTGACCGGCCTCCACAAGCCGTGCCAGTTCTGCGACGAGAGAGTTATCAACCGTCGCCGTCGCTTCCATTGTGACAACAGCTGAGACGTTGAGAACACCGGCTTCAACGACATCGCCAGTGCGGCGCAAAACCGGGTCCGTTTCTCCTGTGACAAGCGACACATCCATTTCTGACACACCGGAGATGATGCGCCCATTGACAGGGATGCGATCGCCAGCCGCCAGCAGGATATGATCACCTGGCTGAATATCCTTCGCTGATACAGCTTGTAACTGCCCGTCCGGGCCAAGCCGGTTCGCCGATAGTGCCTGCAAGGCAAGAAGATCGCGGGCTGCGGCACGTGCGCGGTTGCGCAAGGCATGATCCAGCCAACGCCCGATGAGCAGGAAGAAGAGCAGCATCACAGCTGCATCAAAATACACTTCCTCGCCAGCCTGAAATGTCTCGAACAGTGAATATGAAACAGCCAGAACAACAGCCAGTGAGATGGGCACATCCATATTCGCCCGCCCCGCACGCAAGGCAGCCCAGGCCGACATGAAAAAGGGGCGCCCGGCATAAGCCGCGGCGGGGATGGCAATCAGGGCAGATACAAAATGCATCAAGGCGCGCGTGCCCTCCCCCATTTCTCCGCCTGTGCCTGACCAAACCCCGATTGACAGGAGCATGATATTCGCCATCGCGAAGCCAGCGACCGCAAGGCACCTGATGAGCAAGCGACCATGCTCATCTGTTTCTTTCTCTGACGCCTCAGGATCATACGGTGCGACCCTGTAACCAAGACCGCTTACTGTATTTACGACTTCCTGTGATTGTAATTTGCCGTGCCAGCTAACCCGCAATTTACCTGTTGAAAGATTCAATCGCGCTTCATCAATGCCCGGAAGTTTTTTTACTGCGCCTTCTATCTTGGCAATGCACCCGGCGCATTTTGCCCCAAATATAGCAAGCTCTAACCGCGACACTTCCCCATCCTGACGCACAAAAGCATCAGGACAGGCAACATTTTCCGCATTGTCTGCTGGTGGCGCGAGATTGCTGGGGCAACCAACGGAGGTAACTTCCTCTACCTGAGCCACAGACGCCTCTCAAAGTTGAGTTCAGTCCCGTCTGGCGCTGTGGCCACAGCCTTCAAGTCCCAAATACCGGAGGACAAACCATCAATTTGAGCAAGATAGATATTATCTGTTGTCTGGATAAAAACAGGCTCAATGTCACGCTCATCCGTCGCAGGTCGTCCAAGCGTTGCAGAAATTTTCATATGTTCCAGAATCTGTCCTTGTGCGTTGCTCAGGCGTAATCTGATAGTTGTATTGTTTGCTGGCAGATCCGTACCGTCCACTAGCATTGCCTGCCAGCCGAGAGAGGCCTGCGCCTCGCGCTCTGCAAGCACTTCATTATACTGAAGACCCTGCATATACGATTTTTTCTGCTCTTCACCAGGGAAAGACCGCACCGCCAATGTGACCATCACTGCATTCACTGATGCAATTATCGCAAAAAAGATGATAATCGAGATCAAAACATGCCAGCCGGTGATCTCAAAAGGTTTTTTTGTCTGTGTCGTCATGGCCTAGCCTTTTCCAATGATGGAGAGTGTTTTTTCAATCTTCTCCCCGGTGCGATTGTTCACAAGGGTAGCAAGGATCTCATTGCCTGCAATCTCAGCTTGCGGAAGAGTCAGGAAAACACGCGTGCTTTGCAACTGGTCTCCGGGTATAAGCAGGCTGAAGGAACCGGTTTCCGGACTATAGCCAACGGCATCAACCAGAAGCGCATCACTCCCCTCAAATGCCAGCGTAAAAGAAACGTCTTCGCTCACTTTGTTGAGAATTTTGACTGTCAGAGCATTCCGTATACTGCCATCGGACAGGACAGTATAGGCTGGGGCCCTGTTACGCTCTATGGTGAATTCCATCGTTGCACGGCTTGTTAAGCCGAATAACATGACAGCCGTGATGATCGCAATCACAGCCGAATAAAATACAGTTCTGGAGCGAATTAATTTTGGAAAAACTTTTCGCGTCTCTGACATTGTAGGCGCGCGATATGTTGACCCGTAGCCAATAAGGCCTGTTGGTCTGCTCACCTTACGCATAATATCATCACAGGCATCAATGCACAGGCCACAGTTGATACACTCAAGCTGGTCACCCTCACGAATATCAATACCCATAGGGCAGGCCACAACGCATGCCTTGCAATCAATGCAGTCTCCACGTTCTGCCCAATCCTGACCTTTCTTATGCTTGCCGCGTGGCTCCCCGCGCGCATGATAATAGCCAACGGAGAATGTCTCTGCATCGGTCATGGCTGCCTGAATCCGGGGCCATGGGCACATATATGTACAAACCTGTTCGCGCATGATGCCTGCGAGCGAATAGGTTGTGAAAGTCAGTATACCCAAAAACAGATACGCACTCATAGGTGCCTGCCCGGTAAAAAGGTTGCCAATGACTGTTGGAGCATCATGGAAATACAATACCCAGGCGCCACCAGTTGCTGCCGCAATCAGTAACCACAGAGCATGTTTGGTTGTTTTCTTGACGAGCTTGTTCACACTCCACTTCTGTTTATCCAGCATGATGCGCTTGTTTCTGTCGCCCTCAATCAGGCGCTCAACAGCAATGAACAGATCCGTCCAGACAGTTTGTGGGCACGCATATCCACACCATAAACGCCCGAACAACGCCGTTACCAGAAACAGGGACAAGGCTGACAACACCAGCAGACCTGTCACGAAATATAATTCGTCTGGCCATATCTCAATAAAGAAGAAATAGAAGCGTTGACCGGCAAAGTCGACCAGCACAGCCTGATCAGGCTCACTTGGTCCACGTGGCCAACGCACCCATGGCAATCCGTAGTAAATGCCGAGAGTCAGGAATAGCAGCACCCATTTGATAAGCCTGTACTTTCCATGCACCAGCTTCGGATAAACGGCTTCACGCTTTTTATAAAGCTGACGCATCTGGGTGCTATTCACCGCAGATACGTCATATTCCTGAATGCCTTTCTGGCTCATTGGTTCTACTATCCAGTGACTTTATTCTACTCACCGCCACCGAGTGTGTGCACATATACTGACAATGCTGCGATGGTTGGTTCATCAAGCCGCTCATTCCAGTGCGGCATGACAGCATTGCGTGCATAGTAGATGGTATCCCTGATCGCAGCGCGATCATCGCCAAACAGCCATTCGGCATCCGTCAGGTTGGGGGCGCCCTGTGCCCTGTCGCCAACACCCGATGCACCGTGACAGGCAGAACACTGTGCCTGATAAACAGGTTCTATTCTGGCGACAGCTTCCATGTCTGCATCACGCCCTGCCAAATGCTCCACATAATGAACCATGTCAGATATCTGCGCATTGCTGAGGATACCCTGCTCACCGAAAGCAGGCATAATGGACATGCGCGCTTCAGGGTGTTCGGAGCGGATGCCATATCTGATCGTTTGCTTGATGTCGTCCAGAGTACCGCCCCATAACCATACATCGTCATTAAGGTTCGGGTACCCCCTGAAACCGCCACCGCCAACACCGTGGCAGGTGGCACAATTATCTCCAAATGCAGAAGCTCCCGACGCCATCGCAAACTGCAATAGTTGCGGATCCTGCTCAATGTCAGACAGGGAACGGGCAGACAGAAGTCGTTGTGCATTTTCAGCTCTGAAAGCCTGCAACTCATCAAGAGCAAGCTCAACATTCTCTCGCTCTGAGTGGTTACGTGTACCTTTCAAGTGACCGGATATACCAGGCCAGGAAGGCATGAATACCCAGTACACGACTGACCAGAATACAGTCACATAGAACAGGATCAGCCACCAGCGCGGCAAAGGATTATTCAGTTCCTTGATACCGTCCCATTCGTGTCCGGTGGTGTCGACACCTGAAACTTCATCAATGTCTTTTTCGTCACTACTTGTCATGGTGGTCGCTTTCATCAAGCGGCATCCGGGCCGCGTGGTCAAACTTTTGCCTGTTGGAAGGGGCAAGCGCGTAAATCAGGATCATCAGAAAGGCGAGTACAAAGAGTAACAAGCCAAAAGTCTGTGCCAGTTGCGAAAGAAATTCGTACATGCTGCGCCCTCCTTAACGCCTGTTATCCGGATCTTCGGCTTCATAAGTCGAGAAATCGACCATCGTGCCCAGAACCTGAAGATAAGCGATCAAGGCGTCCATCTCTGTGATGTTGGTGTTGGTCGGAATATCCGGAACAGAAACTTCCGGCCACCGCTCTTCAAAACCTTCATAGTCTTCAGCTACCGGATTACCCGCCTGCATACGCAAATCATGCTTTGCGCTTTCAATTTGCTCGTCTGTATAGGGAACGCCCACTGTACGGTTAGCACGCATTTTTGAAGCAGTTCGGTCAGCATTGACGGGATTGTCCTCTAAAAAGGCATAAGGCGGCATTACAGAACCGGGCACGAGACTGCGCGGATCCACAAGGTGTTGCCTCTGCCATTCGTCCGAATATTTGCCCCCGACCCTGGCAAGGTCAGGCCCGGTGCGTTTTGAGCCCCACTGGAATGGATGATCATACATACTCTCGGCTGCCAGTGAATAATGGCCATAACGCTCAACCTCATCACGCAGAGGCCGCACCATCTGGCTGTGACAGACATAACATCCTTCGCGGATATAGATGTCCCGACCTTCCAGTTCGAGCGGCGTATAAGGACGGACACCTTCCACTTCTTCAATTGTTGATTCCAGATAGAAGAGCGGAGCAATCTCGACCAGGCCGCCGATGGCCACCACCACCAGAATGCCAGCCAGCAAGGGCCCAGAATGTTTTTCAAGGAATTTATGCCGATTTAACATTTTGAACCTCGTTAAGCTGTAACTGTAGCTGGCTGCGCAGCAGGGATTGCATTCTCTTCACGAACTTCCTTGTCCAGAACATCCCCCCGGGCTGTACGCCAGAGATTGTAGCACATGATCATGGAGCCGATCAGGAACAGCGTTCCGCCTACGGCACGTATGATGTAATAGATATGCTTGGCTTCAACAGTCTGGATGAAGGAATATTGCAGAAAGCCGAAGTCATCATAAGCGCGCCACCACAAACCCTCGAGAATACCGGCTACCCACATGGATGTGATGTAAAGCAGGATACCGACAGTCGAGATCCAGAAGTGCCACTCAACAAGATTGTTAGAGTAGATTCGCTTGCGCCCCCAGGCCCACTGAGCAAGACAATAGAGAGCACCAAAACTGATATAGCCCACCCAGCCAAGAGCACCTGAATGCACGTGGCCGATTG
>JALEGJ010000104.1 GCA_022763115.1 Aquisalinus sp. | reverse complement strand
TAAACGGAATTTTACTGATGGGCTCTGAGACACATTTTGTCCTGCGCAAAAAGCTGGATGGCAAAAGCGCCTCCTCTAATGGTGTGCGCAATATGTCCTCGTTATGGGGCGGCTTGAAAAACGAAACGCTGAAAATCATCGGCGATGCCCTTGGCGAGGATATTGCCTCTGCCAGCCCGGCGATGGGTAAATTGTCGCATCAAAAATTCGTGGCCCAGTTCAATAAAACAACCACATTCTATCATCTGGGCAATTCGCTGGACGTTTTTGCCGGACTGATTTTCTTCTCACCGCCGCTGGTTTCCCGTCTAGCGGCGCGAAAGTTGTCCAGTGATTCCGAGGAAACACCGGAGAACACGGAACCCGGACTGCTTGATCTCTATCTCCTGCAACCACTGGTACAGCAGTTGATAGATGCTTTACGGACGATCTATTCCCGGATCAATGATCCTGAAATTTCCTCAGACTTCATGCTGCGCGATCAGGCTTTGTCCCTGGAAGAGTTGAATGATATTGATGAAGAGGCGGACCTCTTTTATTATTCGCTAAGTCTCTATAATAACAAGGAAAATCCACCACTTATCGGTTTCTGCTTTCCCTATGCGGTTTTGGAGAAAATCAGCCTGCTCGATAATAACAGGGTCAGTAATATCGACTTTGACAGTGATGACCCATGGTCCGGGCATATGCGCTCCACAGTTCTGCAATCGCGCCTTGCCCTGAGCATCGTGCTCGACAGCTGCCAGATGTCAGTGGGCGATTGTTCCCGATTGGAAAAAGGCCAGGTGCTGTCCCTGCCCGGGGTGAGTCTGGATGATCTTGCCGTCAAGGCGCAGACACGTTCCGGGAAGGTTGACATTGCGCGTTCTGAACTTGGTATCTTCAAGCGCAACAAGGCAATCAAGCTGCATGGTGACCTGGATGAGGAGTTCCTGATGAATTTGGGTCGCCTTGCGGCAAACTGATCTTCCGGATTCGTCTCTATGCCTTGTCGCGCAAGCCTTTGGGCAGAAGTGTTTACTAAATATAAACCTAAAATAGTCTACGCCTCTATCCATGAACGCGATCATCGGACTAACTATCACAATGGTTATGGTCTTCGGCGGCTACATGTTAGCCGGCGGCAAGATGACCATTATCCTCGCTTCCCTGCCTTTTGAGATGATGATGATTGGCGGCGCGGCGATCGGCGCGTTCTTCGCTGCTAACGATATGCCGACGATCAAGCATACGATCTCTGACCTGATCGCCGTCTTCAAGGGGCCCAAGTGGAAGAAACAGGATTATGCTGATCTTCTGTGCCTGATGCATGAACTGGTGCGTATTGCGCGCGAGAGCCCGGTTGATATTGAAGCGCATGTGGAGAACCCGCAAGAGTCCGAGTTGTTCTCGCGCTATCCCAAAATTCAGGGTGACAAGGCGTCGGTTGAAATCATCTGCGATACCATCCGTTCCATGATCATGAATTTTGACAATGTGTATCAGGTCGAGGAATTGCTCGAGAAACAACTTGAGAGTATGCAAGAGGATTCCTTACACGGATCACATGCCTTGCAGAATATGGCTGATGCGCTGCCTGCGCTTGGTATTGTTGCGGCGGTTTTGGGTGTTATCAAAACGATGGCCTCAATCGACAAGCCGCCTGAAGTTCTGGGCAAGATGATTGGCGGCGCGCTGGTTGGTACGTTCCTCGGGGTTTTCCTGGCCTACGGTATCGTTGGTCCTTTTGCAGCCAAGGCGAAGGCCGTGCGCGAGGAAGAACATTATTTCTATGCACTTATCCGGGAAATGCTGGTGTCCAGCCTGCATCAGAACCCGACAAATATCTGTGTTGAGGTTGCGCGACGGAATGCGCCGAAACGCAACCGTCCAAGTTTTGGGGAAATGGAAGAGGCACTCAAGGAACTCAGGAAAGCAGCATGATCCGACAAACGGGCATAGGATTTGCCCTGATTTCAGCCAGCATATTGGCATTCTCCCCAGCTTCTGCCGATGAACCTGCCAAGCCGGATGAAGAGAAGAGTTCAGCGATTGAAGAGCTGCAGCGTGTGATCGAGCAGGCGGCGGCCAGCGGCTATGTCTCTCTGAAAAGTCATGCTGATGATGAAGAGGGTGCCGACGAGAATACGGCTGACGCCGCTTCAGAAGATGAGACAATCAGTCAAAGCCCACTGCGCGTTGAACGAGGTGTAAAGCCGGTTGTCCAGCGGACAAGTTGCGAGCTTGCTTCTGTCTTCACATTCAGCGATTACGAAGAAGAGATCACCTATGACGATATTTTCGCCCTGCGTAGTCAACTGACCACGATCAAGGGGAATTTCATTCCTGATGTTGCGGAAAAGCTTGCCCGGACATATCTCGCCGTCGCCTTGCCGGAAGAAGTTATAGGCTTGCGCGACGCAGTAACGACGGAAGAGATAGAATTGTCTGCAAAACTGGCCGGTATTCTTGCCAATAATACTGATACTCATGCTGAGGAGATAGCCAGTTATATCCAATGTCAGGAAGGTGCAGGTTTATGGGTTGCCATGGCCTATATCAATTCTGACCCTGAGCGTGCCTTGCAATATACGCGTGATTATCTTTATCTGATTACGGATTTGCCATCTGAGCTGTTGTTCTCGTTTGCCACGCAGCTTGGCATTCTGGCAGCGGAAGAAGGTGATTATGCGCTGGCGCGTGAGTTGCTTGACAAGACGAAGCGCCTGGAGCGCAAGGACGATCCGGCGATTATTTTTCTGGAATCCCTGATTGATACCAGTCTGGGAGAAGCAGAAGCCTACGGACAGTTGCAACAGGTTGCGCAGCAAACGCATCCATTGCAGGCTAAAGCGCTTCTGGCGCTGGGGGCAGCCAGCGATAGCGAGCCCTATGCAGATTACAACAAGGACCTTGACCTGATTTCCACCCAGTTCAGGGGATCATCGGCCAGTGCCGAGGCACGGCTGATGAATGTTCGTTTTCTGGCAGAAGAGGGCGCCTTCGCGCAGGCTGTTGCCACAACGCTGAAAGATTTTTCAGAGGAGCCTGAAACGAAGAAACGCGCACGGGATGTTGTCGGTGGCTACCTTTTGAAATATCTGCGTCAGGATGACACTGAGCGCAATTTTCAGGATATTACACACTATACTGAAAATTTTTCCTTCTATGAGGGCGTGAAGGATGACACCGCCCTGAGATTACAGGCTTCGGGCAAGGCCCTCATGCTGTATCTGCCCCATCTGACAGATATTTTTCTGGCAGACCATTCGTTTGAGGGGGCACAGCGCGAAATTGATCTGCTGCAGGCCCGCTCGGCCCTGATGCGTGGTAACCCTGAGCGTGCCTGGTCCCTGAGTTCATTGCATGAAGGGGACCAGGAGTTTGATCTGCTCAGCCTTGAGGCGGCGCAGATGCGTAATGATGCAAATGATGCTCTGGCGGCCTTGTCACGCCTGCCGCAAACGGAAGAGACTATTCTGAAGGCGGCAGATGTCGCCTGGAATGCCGGCTTGTGGGCGCAAGCGCGCGACCTTTACGCTGAAACGCTTTTGTCCGATGCCTCGGAGCAGAACAAGCAACGCTATAATCTCGCCGCCTATATGGCAGGTGAGCAGGGCGGATTTTACGCTCTGGAAGAAACGGCGGATATTCTGGAAATCGAAAACCTGTACACATCCTACACGGATGAACGGGAAGAACTGGAAGGGCTCCTGACACGTGGATAATCCGGGTTATGTTTCTCTCTCGCGGCAAGCAGGTCTTCTCAAAGAGCTGAACACGATTGCCAATAATATCGCCAATGCGGATACAGCTGGCTATAAACGCGAAGGTGCGCTGTTTACGGAGTATATTGCTGCAGCGGGCCGTGACGATCCAAGTCTTTCAATCGGACGACTGGGGGCGCATTTTGCGGACCTGTCACAAGGTGAGTTCAACAAGACCGGTGGCACATTTGACGTGGCCATTCAGGGGGAAGGATTCTTCCTGATTGGGACGCCTGGTGGTGAGCGTTTGAGCCGGGCAGGCCATTTCATGACAACCGCCGAGGGCACCCTTGTAAATCCTGACGGGTTCAGTGTTCTGGACGATGCGGGTGGTGAAATTCAGATTCCGCCGGAAGTCGCGCAGATTGCGATTGCGGGTGATGGCACGATCAGCGCGGATGGTAATGCGCTGGGCCGGCTTGGTGTCGTGACGGCCGCACCGGAAAATCTTGTCCGTGAAGGATCAAATCTGTGGCGCGCTGAGGGCGGCTATAAGCCGGTAGAAGAGCGGACTGTCTTACAGGGATTTATCGAGTCCTCGAATGTGGACCCGGTGAGTGAAATTGCACGGCTGATAGAAGTTCAGCGCAATTATGAAACTGGTCAGAAAATTTTCGAACAGGAAGACGAAAGGATCAGTCAGGTAATCCAGACGGTCAGCAGACCGTAGGGTGAAACGTAAAGTCTAGGAGGGACGATACATGAACGCCTTGAAAATCGCTGCCACCGGGATGGCTGCGCAGCAGACCCGCGTGGAT
>JALEGJ010000103.1 GCA_022763115.1 Aquisalinus sp. | reverse complement strand
GCCTACATATAGTAGCTGAAAAGATTCGAAACACAATATACAGAATTAGGAAAGTTTTAACCACAATACCTTGATTCGGAAGATTTTCTCCACAATCAGGGCGCCTTGACCTCTGGCTGTGGAAAAGCCAGACAGAAAAAGACCTTACTCAAAGCGAGATTTCCACATGACAACTGACGAGAGCGCTCAGGGCATCAACCTTGATTTCGGCACAAGAAGATTTGGCGCTGTAAACTGGCTAGGCCTGTGGACCCTGTATAAGAAAGAAGTACACAGGTTCATCAAGGTCGCATTCCAGACTATTTTCGCGCCCATCATTTCAACACTTCTGTTTTTGCTTGTTTTCATGGGGGCCTGGGGGGCACGCGGCACCGGCATTTTAATGGAGAATCTGACTACAGGCGATGTTGTCGAATTTGCCGTTACTGTTTTTCTGCCGCCTGGCCTGATTATGATGGCCATCATTTCCAACGCCTTCCAGAATTCTTCATCCACCCTCATCATTGCCAAGGTACAGGGCTCTATCGTGGACGTGTTGATGCCGCCCTTGTCTGCCGCAGAGTTGACGATTGCCATTGTCGCGGGTGCTGCGACGCGCGGATTACTGGTCGGGTTTGTCACCGCCCTGACGGTAGCCGGATTTACGTGGGGTGATATTCAGCCCATTCAGCATCTCTGGGCGATTGTCTATTTCTCACTTATGGCAGCTGTGTTGATGGGCATGATTGGGGCAATTGCTGGCATGTGGGCAGAAAAATTTGATCAACTGGCCCTTATCACCAACTTCGTCATTACGCCTCTCACATTCTTATCTGGCACTTTCTATTCAATGCGCTCCGCTTGGCTGCCGGACTTCGTGCTGTTGTTCAGTCAGATAAACCCTGTCTTTTACCTGATCGATGGTTTTCGTTACGGCTTTATTGGAGTCTCTGACGCATCTCCTCTCACCGGGGCTGTTGTTATTCTGGCCTTGAATATCGTGACTGGCGGCATCACTTACTATCTCTTCAAAACCGGTTACAAACTGAAAGCCTGATGTCAGACACAATTCCCCCTCACGCAGATAATTTTATTCTGCCGTTTCAGGTCGGCAACACATCCGTACGCGGCAAAACCGTGCGTTTGGGCAGTGTTGTCGACGAGATTCTGACGCGCCACGGATTCCCCGACCCATTATCAATGCTGCTTGGCGAAGCATCAGCCCTTGTTTCCATGCTGGGCGCCTCTCTCAAATTTGACGGCAAACTGATTTTTCAAGCGCAAGGGGATGGCCCGGTCTCCATGATCGTAGCAGACTATACTGCAGGCGGCACCCTGCGCGCGACGGCCAGCTTCAAGCAGGAAAAGCTGGACACAATCAAAAAAGCGCGCGGGCCGGAATTGCATTACCTCCTAGCCAAGGGGCATATGGTCATGACCATCGATCAGGGCCCTGACATGGAACGCTATCAGGGTGTAACGCCGCTGGAAGGCCCGACCCTGGAAGTTGCTACCGTTAATTATTTCAAGCAGTCCGAGCAAATTCCGACAGCCGTTAAGCTCGCTGTCGGGCGACTATCAGCCCCGGGGGAAGAACCGCAATGGCGCGCAGGCGGCATTATGGTCCAGTTCATGCCGGGAGAAGGCGGTAGCCGGGAACGCGGTGAAGCCGAACTGATGCGCGAAAACGATGAGGAAACCTGGAATAATGCAGCAGCTCTTCTCAACACTGCCAGCCCGGATGAATTGCTGGACCCCATGCTCAGCGCACAAGATTTGCTTTACCGCCTTTATCATGAAAACGGGGTGCGTGCTTTTGATCCACTGCCGGTTAATTTTGGTTGCACGTGTAACCGTGGAAAAGTTCAGCGTGTTCTCGATCAGTTCACAGAGGAAGAGCGTGAAGAGATGACCGAGGAAGGACAGATACGCGTTGAATGTGAGTTTTGCAGAACGCCTTATGTCTTTGACGCTTGAACGCTGAAAATTTTGCGCCCATCCTCCCGTTAAAATAACGGGAGCTCACCATGCCACAGCAGCTTGAAACTGATTACCTCATTATCGGCACCGGCGCGATGGGCATGGCCTTCACAGATGTGCTACTGTCAGAAACAGACGCGAATATCATTATGGTGGATAGATACCACAAGGCTGGTGGTCACTGGAACGTCGCCTACCCCTTCGTGACACTCCATCAGCCCTCCACTTTTTATGGCGTCAGCTCAAAAGAACTGAGCAAGGGGCGCATCGACCAAACCGGACTGAACAAGGGGCTGGCGGACCTTGCCAGCGGTGCAGAGGTGAGCGCCTATTTTGACGAAGTGATGCGCCATACATTCCTGCCCTCCGGTCGTGTCCAGTATTTTCCCATGTGCGAATATCAGGGGGATGGAACATTCACGTCCCTGACTACGGGAGAGCAATACGCGGTAAGCCGTCGCAAAACAGTGGATGCAACCTGGTTAAAAACATCCACACCATCCACGCACACGCCAAAATATGACATTGCCGACGAGGCGTGGTTCATGCCGCCAAATGATCTGGGTCGGATTGAGCGACAACCGGAAGGCTATGTCGTAATTGGTAGTGGCAAGACAGGCATTGATACCTGCCTCTGGCTTCTGGAAAATCGTGTTAACCCGGACAAAATTCGCTGGATCATGCCACGCGACGGCTGGTTACTTGATCGGCGCAATACCCAGACAGCACCAGAATTTTTTGAATACTCACTCGGTGCGCAAGCAAACCAGATGGCTGCTATTGCTGCATCGGACTCCATAGAAGATATGTTTGATCGACTGGAGGCCGCTGGCGTCCTGCTCAGGATTGACCAGGCAGTGCGCCCCAAGATGTTCCACGGCGCAACCATCAGTCAGTTGGAACTTGATGAACTGCGCAAGATCAAGAATATCATCCGTATGGGGCGGCTGCAAAGACTGGAAGCTGATCAACTCATTCTGGAAGAAGGTGTAGTTCCAACAAGCACCAACCATCTGCATATCGACTGCTCGGCCCGTGCCATCGAAAATGAAGAAACCTGCGCGATCTTTCAGGATGATCTCATCGTGCCCCAGACAGTACGGCCTTATCAGCCTGTTTTCAGTGCTGCATTCATCGCGCACGTGGAAGCGACCTATGGCGATGACGAGGAAAAGAAAAACAGCATCTGCAACGTGGTCCCTCTGCCTAACCACGACACTGACTGGTTAAAGATGCAGACCCTTTTCATGATGAACCAGTATAACTGGTCACGCGACCCGGAAATCCGTGCCTGGCTCTATGACAATCGCCTCGACGGCTTCACGCAACTGGTACAAGACGTAAAAGAAGACGATACGGATAAAGTTGCGATCCTGAAGCGTTTGCGGGAAAACGCCATGCCCGCCATGGCAAAGCTTCAGCAATATGTGGCCAGCCTGGGGTGATGCCAGAACGCAGGGCTATCAGAAGCACCCCAGCACTTCCCCCAAACGCGCCAGATCTTCTGCACCCGACATACGGTGATCTGCTTTCTTCACCATGGTCATGACCACATCATCTGCATCAATATGCTCTGCGAGGCGCGCAGCATGTTGCCATGGCACACTTGCATCATTCATGCCCTGCAATATCCGTACCGGGACATTAACAACTAAAGGCTCGGAAAATACGGAAACAGTTTTGCCATCCTCATAGAGCTTGCGCGTATAGACCATTACGCTGTCATCATATTCTGATGGGAACTCTACTTTCCCATCTGTCATAAGCTTTTCCTGTGTGGCCTTGTCCCAGGAGGGCCACATCAGCTCGGAGGTAAAATCAGGCGCTGGCGCAATGAAAACGAGGCCAGCCAATCTCTCAGGCCTTTGGCGCGCGAGCAAACAGGCAATCCAGCCGCCCATGGAAGAGCCGACAAGAACCTGCGGGCCTTGTGTAAGCTGATCCAGCACTGCCAGCGCATCGTCAGCCCATTCGGAGATACACCCATCCTCGAAGTTACCTCCGCTCTGGCCATGCCCACTATAGTCAAAGCGTAGATATGGACGCCCCATCGAACGCGACCACGTGCTTAGATACTCGGCCTTTGTGCCCGCCATATCAGAGGCATAGCCGCCCAGCCAGATGATCCCGGCCCCTTCACCCTCAATCCGATGATAGGCGATATCCGGTTTTCCAGAGCGCTTCAAAACCTGAAGGTTGTCAGTCATTATTCACCCGCTATTAGTCCGTTGCCTGATATTCAAGCTCAGCATCCAGAATATCCATGAATTGTCCAAGATCACCTGCACACTCGTCAATCGCGGACGGGGACAAAAGCCTCAGCAGCGTGCCGTCCGCCCGCTCTCCCACGATGACCGGAAAATTGTCACGGATAAAATCCGCAAGCCTGTTGGGCAGTTTGTTGCGGTAATATTCGACAATCTCCAGTTCATGAAGATTTGTAAGCTGCGCCTTATAGTTTATCCACTCGGGCTTGGGTGTCAGGCCATTATAGGTGATGTCGCACAAGGAGCAGGAATCAATGCCCCGCATCACTTCTATCATGCCAAGCACAGCACCTTTCAGGCTTTTCTCGGCATTCCAGACAAAGTAAATCCTGATGATGGGGTTATCGCTCATACAGAGGATGTGACACGGCTTGTCTTGCTGCTCAACAGCCCATATTGAAAGGTGGGGACAAGTGGTGGAATTGTGATGCGCAAGCGCCTTGAGGCAACCATATTACAGGTGATCCCCGAACTGGAAACGGGCGGCGCTGAGCGCACGACACTGGAAGTCGCTGAAGCTATTATAAATGCTGGTGGCAAAGCCATCGTAGCCTCCCAGGGAGGGCCGCTGGTCAGCGCACTGGAACGTTTGGGCGCCCGGCACGTAACCTTGCCCGTGGCATCCAAGAACCCGATCACCATGTACCTTAACGCTGGCCGCCTGACGAAACTTGCTCGCGACACCGGCGCAGATTTAATACACGCCCGCTCACGCGCGCCCGCCTGGAGCGCATGGAAGGCCTCCCAAAACTTAAATCTGCCCTTCATCACGACATACCACGGTGTCTACCGTGCCAAAGGTCACGTGAAACGGCGCTATAACTCAATCATGGCACGCGGTGATTACGTTATTGCGAATTCCGACTTCACCCGATCTCACGTTTTGCATGAGCATAGCCCCGATCCCCTTGATAACCCCGAACGGCTGATCACCATTCACCGGGGGGCAGACCTGCGCCGCTTCGACCCGGAAAGCGTCTCTGAAGAGCGCATTCAGGTACTGGAAAAACAGTGGGAGGGGCGTGATGCCTTGAAAATACTGCTGCCCGGACGCCTCACTGCCTGGAAAGGTCAGGAAACTCTTATCAAAGCGGCGCAGATTTTGCGTATCACCCGACAGGCGCTGCCGGTCCGTATTGTACTGGCCGGAAGTGACCAAGGGCGCAGCGGGTATCTGGCTGAACTGCGCACCGCCATCAAGGACGCTGACGTGGAACACATCGTGACTATTCCCGGAAACTGCCTGGACATGCCCGCCGCATACGCTTGGGCAGACCTTGCTGTTTCTGCCTCGACCCGGCCAGAAGCATTCGGACGTGTTGCCATTGAAGCGCAGGCGATGCACTGTCCTGTCATTGCGACAGATCATGGCGGTGCACGCGAAACGGTCCTGCATGAAAAAACGGGCTATCTCGTCCCACCGGGAGACGCCGGAGCTTTGGCCAGCGCCATTTCAGAATTTGCCGACCTTTCGACTGAAAAGCGGGATGAAATGGCGAGAGCAGCACGCCGCAACGCGGAAACAAGATTTTCCATTGAAAAGATGACAGATGCCACTTTGGATGTTTACATAAGGGCACTGTCGGGAAACAACAGTTTGGGTAATGGGTAAAAGGGG
>JALEGJ010000102.1 GCA_022763115.1 Aquisalinus sp. | reverse complement strand
GTTCATGGGCAACCATGGTGAAGCCCAGCTCTGATGGTGCAAATTCCTTTGCCTTCTGATGAATGGAGTCAGGTTTGCGCCACCACCAGGCCTGATGCACGAATGGCCCGTGCGCCGGGTCCATCAGGCCGATCACGGCATTGTCGATATGGCAGTCAAACATGATCCTGTCGCGCATCCGTGGGCGGTGGGCGGCCTCAATGCCGGGCAGTACCGGGGGCGGTGGAATATCCTCCACCAGATCGTCAGCAAGGGCCGGGCGATCCTGTGCTTCCGGCATGAAAATCCAGATGAGGCCATTGGCCTCCGCCACCTGATAGCGCTGCACACGGATTTTCTCGACCTCAATATCCTGCCCCGGCACCAGCGAGGGAATAGCCGCGCATTTGCCGTCGGCACCAAAGCGCCAGCCATGATAAGGGCATTCCACCTGGTCCGAGGAAACGGTTTCACCCACGGCCCTGTCACCGGGGCCAAGCAGGCGCCCGCCGGAGAGCAGAACGCCGCGATGCGGGCAGATATCGCGCAAGGCAAAAACTTCACCATCCTGTTTGCGCCCGAACAGCACCGGCTCGCCCAAGAGCTTCTTGTGGATCATCTTGCCCGGTTTCAGGTCAGAGCCCTGAAAGGCAAAATACCAGATATTACGCAAAAACATGGACTGCTTCCTCAAGAAACTCTGTCAAATGTCTGCTCGTAGGCGTATCGCCTGCCAAAGGCAATTGGACACGATAGTCATGTTGTATCATTTGTGCTCCAGTTTTCCCGTCCATGACGTACACGAAGAATATGAGTGCCGCCGTCTTCAGAAATAGTATAGACGATAATGTGGGCACCATGCGGATGAATCCTGACAGGCGGGTCAATTTCCCGCCGCTCCCGTGCGATCATTGGATACGCCCCCAGTATATCGAACGTGCCCATGAGCGCAGCAAAATAGCTTTCCGCTTGCTCAAGCCCAAACAGGGCTGTGCCTTTGGCATATATGTTAATGACATCTTCTTCGGCCCGCTTGCTCAGAACGTACGGCACACTGCAGTCAACTTCCGCTTACGGCAGCGCGGGCACGCGCCAGTAATTCGTCTGGCGTGCTGGAGCCGGCGCCACTTTCCAGCGCCTCGGTCACCAGCTGTTGCATATGGGCGATTTTCTCACGCCGTGTTTGTTCCTGGCGAATGAGATCACGCATGTAATCGCTGGTATTGCTGTAATTTCCGTCTCGTGCCTGCTCTTCCACCCATTCTTTCAGGGTTGAAGGAAGGGAAATATTCATTGTGGACATGCCGCAAACTCCGTTTCTACGAAAGTGCGCTCTTGCCAAACTTTGTCAAGGTCAATCTTTCGCCAAATGGCCTTCCGTCATGTCGGCAATCCAATCCAGAAACGCCGGATACGAGGCGCCCGCATCAACCGGCAAGGCGAGAATACACGGGCAGTCATAAGGATGTTCTGCGGCAATCAGCTCCTGAGTTGCATCAGCCGCCGCAGCCGTCGTCTTGACGATCATCACGGCTTCCTCCGCCTGCTCGATCTTGCCTTGCCACTCATAGACTGAGCGCATACCCGGCAGCAGGTTCACACAAGCGCAGGCGCGCGCCGTAACCAGCTTCTCTGCCAGAGCTGCGCCTGTTTCGAGGTTTGGCACCGTAATGTAAAGCAATGTGACATCAGACATAACTGTTCACCTCCAAGGCCTCGCAAGCATATCGCAGACGGGCTATCCGGCCCTGCAAACCGTTGACAGGGCCGCATCCATCCTGTATCGCCCGCCCCTTCAGACGGGTGATGTGTGAACCGCCGTTGAAAAATGCGCGCCGGAAGGGCCGGGGCGCCGGGCCACATCGTATATGAGGATCAGATGTCCAATCGCGTCAATGCGAAATACAAGATCGACCGCCGCGTCGGTGAAAATATCTGGGGTCGCCCCAAATCTCCTGTCAACAAGCGTGACTATAAGCCTGGCATGCATGGCCAGCGCCGCGCCGGCAAACTGTCTGACTTCGGTCTGCAGCTCATGGCCAAGCAGAAGCTCAAAGGCTATTACGGCAATATCAACGAGAAGCAGTTCGGCAAGATTTATAAAGAAGCTGCCCGCCTGAAAGGCAACACGGCTGAAAACCTGATCGGCCTGCTGGAATCGCGCCTCGATGCGCTTGTCTATCGCGCGAAATTCGTGCCAACCGTTTTTGCGGCCCGCCAGTTTGTCAACCACGGCCATGTCATGGTCAATGGTGTGCGCACGAACATCCCGTCCTACCGCCTGAAAGTCGGCGATGTGGTCGAAATCCGCGAGAAGTCCAAGAACATGGCACTGGTGCTGGAAGCGCTGCAATCAGCCGAGCGCGACATTCCGGAATATGTCGACGTGGACCCGAAGAAAATGACGGCCTCCCTCATCCGCGTGCCGGAATTCGCTGAAGTGCCGTATGCTGGCACCATGGAGCCAAACCTGGTGGTGGAATTCTACTCGTCCTAAGGACGACGTCTTCAAATACAGATTTTACAGCAAGGCCTTCGCGTTACTGCGAGGGCCTTTTTCGTTTACCTGAAACAGGTTGCTGCCTGTCCTTCTCGTGCTAGACTGCGTGAGAAGGGGTGTTTGGGGTATGGAAGTTTTGCAGCTTGTTGTTGGTGGCGCCTTGGCGCTGGCGCTTGTTCTGGTGCTGGTCATGCTTGTGCCATGGGGCCGCTTGCGCCGCGCCTTGCCGGGTTCGTTCGGGGCGCGCCGCGATTATGAGGGGCCTCTCCTGCACCGGCCTGAGCGTGTCGATGCGGGCGCGGCTGCGGCCAGGCCTGTCACCAACCCGGATGGCAGCGTCACCCTCATTACCGTGCATGGCACCTTTGCGGACGATGAGGCGGATAGTGGTGAGAAATGGTGGCAACAAGGCTCGGAGTTTCTCGCCGCGCTGCAAGCGCATATCAAGGAGCCGCTGAATATCCTGCCGTTCCACTGGACGGGCTGTAACTCCGAACTTGACCGACGCAAGGCCGGTAAGGAACTGGCGGCGCTCATCAAGGAACAGCCTGTGGCGCCTGTCGTCGTTGGGCACAGTCATGGCGGCAGTATCGGTATCCACGCCCTGGCCCGGCTTTATATGGAAAAGCAGGCCCGGGCAGCTGACATGATCCGAGGCTTTGCCACCATCGGCACGCCAATGATCCGCTTCAAGAGCAATGCCAACCCGTTCACGCGGTTCAACATTGTCGGTCGCCTGATGCTGCTGGTGGCCGTCAGCCTGATGATTCTGGCGCTTGTCGGGGCGTTCCCCGTCGATGACCTTATTGCCATCCAGAATGGCGATCAGAACGGCATTCCCCTTGATGATGAGGGCAACCCGATCACCCTCGTTACCTATCTGATGGAAGGCTTGAGCTCACTCGTGACCTTTGGCTGGACGGAGTACACGTCCATGAATTTCTGGTCGGCCATTGCGGTGTTTATCATTCTGCGCCTCTATGGCCGGCCTAACGCGGTCCGTCAGAAGTATCTTAAAAATAACGATCTTGCAGCCGTATTTGGCGACAAGCAGTTTTCAGCCAGCCACCGTCAGGATGAGGCAATCCGTGTATTGCGCAAGGGCGCCCTGTTTGAGCCGAACCTTGTTGACAGCCAGACGATATTTGTTGGTGTGTTTTCTTTTGTCTCGTTCCTTCTTGTTGGCATCATTTACCTCGCCTTTATTCTGCAGGCGGTCGCGACAGACTCTCATTACTGGCGCTCGGGTGATGGCGGCATTGTCAGCCAACAGAATTATGTTGTGGCAACCGATCAGGTGATCCAGCTGAAAGTTGAAGACGCTGAGCGCAGAAAACGGATTTATGATTATTTTGCGCCCAAAATTCTGCATACGCGCAATGATTTGCGCGCTATCCCCTTCGCGGAGTTGTGGGAAAGCGAGCCTATCGCAGCCGTGCTTGAAAATAATGATGTGCCGTGGATGCAAGACATCATTGCTGACCTGCCGGAAGACAAGGGCTACGTTCTGGTACGCGCGCAGGATGAAGCGGCGCTGGCTGATCTCATTGCCACGCGCATCGCCCTGACAGCCGATCTTGCGTCCATTCTTGGTGGCGACTTCATCCCGGACAATATCGAATTCATCTTCTTTGCCTCACTCGGGGAAGAAAACAATGAGGAGACGAGCGCGCTGCCTGTGTTACTCGCCATTCTGCCTGCCAGTGAAATGGAGCCATTGCTGCGCTTCGATTATGGTATGGAAGGCTGGGTGTTACCCAAGGATACGGCATTCCTGACATCGAAACGAACAGCCACGGTGTTTGAGCGCCGCTGCGATGATTATGAAGGAACGCTGGCCCCCTTCGTATGCCGACTTTTTTATGCAGAACCTGACCCATGGCAGCGCAGCCTGCTCTATAATGGTGACGCGCTGGCAGAAGACATTGAAGACTGGTTTACAGAGATGACCGGCATCACGGATGAAGTGACCCGTGCCTATGTGGCTTTCTTCAGCATCATCTTTCTGGTTGGTGCCGCTTCCATTTTTCTCACGATGATCTTGCGACCGGCCCTTTCCAATTATCTGACCGATACCATTCGCGGCACAGCCTATGGTAATGATGGCTACGGAGAAAAGATCCGTGACGTGATGCCGGGGCTCGACTTCGCTGATACGACTGTTGGCAATCTGCCGGAAAGTGTTCAGCAGGAAATGATTGATAATTCCACCAGAGACGCGCCCGCTGCCATCCAGCGCTTGCGTATGCTGCTGGAAGATGGCGAGATGGGTGAGGCCGGAGCAGACCCCATGATTATGGCCATGAAGTTCGACAAGAGCGAGTTGATCCATAATGCCTATTTCCATTCGCCATTGTTCATCAATTTCATGGCTGCCCTGATGATCGAGCGTTTTGGCCTGACCCCAACAGATACATTCAAGGCGGACAAACAGGCGATGACCTATCGGTACATGCTCTGATTAAGGAGCATATGTGACCGACTACACTATTCGCCCTTTCATGCCGGAGGATACAGAGGCATTGGCAGAGGTGTTCCGCTGCTCCATTGAAGAACTGGGGCCTCGGGATTATTCAGCGGCACAGGTGGCTGTCTGGGCAAGCCGTGTGCCGGACGCTTCTGTGTTGCAGGCACGCTTAACCGATGGCCGGAAGGTATTTGTGGCAGAGTCAGGCAAGCCTGTCGGTTTCATTGACCTAGAGCCAGATGGCCATATTGATCTGCTTTATGTCACGCCGGATGTCGCAGGCACAGGTGTTGCCGTGGCGCTCTACAAAACGCTGGAGCAGGCCGCGCGGCAGACCGGGCTCACCCGGCTTTACACAGAGGCCAGCGAAGGCGCGCGGCGGTTTTTCCTGAAACAGGGGTTCACCGAGTTGCATCGCCGCGACTTCGACCTCTCCGGCATAAAAATCCATAATTACACAATGGAAAAGAGGTTGTGAGAGCGTACGAATTCTTGCCGCTGCATCACAGCATGATGACCGCCTTGTGAGTTGGCATATAATCGCCATGGCGCTACATGAAGTGTCAGGAGATCAAACATGACCCGTCAACGCAAAATATTCTGGACTATTGTTACTCTGGCCATTCTGGTTGGCTACTTCGCGCTGTTTTTCTGGATGAAGTCAGCGGGCGTGCACGCGAAAGCCGAAGAAATACCTGCACCCGAAACACAGTCAGAAGCGCTGGCCCCGGCAGACGGCGCTTTGGCTTATTTTGCTGGCGGCTGTTTCTGGTGTGTCGAGAAGGATTTTGAAAAGCTGGATGGCGTCGGGGATGTGATTTCCGGCTTTATGGGTGGTGCTGAGGAAAATCCGGTTTATGGCCGCTTGGCTCCCGGCAGCCTTCATCAGGAAGCGGTCCAAGTCCCCTATGACCCGGCTATCATCAGCTATCGCGAACTGGTGGACTATTTCTTCCGTCACATTGATCCGCTTGATGATGGTGGCCAGTTCTGTGATCGCGGCCATGAATACAAGACCGGTATCTGGGTTAGTAACGCGGAAGAACGCGCTATAGCCGAGGCTGCTAAGACGCAGGCAGAAAGCGAGCTTGGCGAGAGCGTTGTGACACCGATTTACGATGTTGTCCCTTTCTGGCAGGTCGCTGACTACCATCAGGATTTCTACAAGAAGAACCCGGTGCGCTACAGCACCTATCGTCTCGGTTGTGGTCGCGATGCGCGCGTGAACCGCGTCTGGGGCAAATAACCGCTTGGCAGAGAGAAGCATATAATGTTGACGAAACGCGCTTTACTTTTGCTGTTTTCAGGCAGTGCCGTGGCATTGTCCGGCTGCATCGGTATCTCCGATGGTCAGGAAACGACGGAAGATTTCTCTACGGAGGGTCTCAACAGCGCTGTCTTTGCGGGCGGATGCTTCTGGTGCGTGGACAAGCACTTTGAAAAAGTGGAGGGCGTAACCGAAGCAATCACCGGTTATGTTGGCGGCACCGGCACACATCAGAAGCATGAGCAATGGAAATCAGCTGGCTATCGTGAGGTTGCACAGGTCTGGTATGACCCTGCTGTAGTCTCGTACCGTCAGTTGGCAGATTATCACTTGAGGCATATCGATCCGCTGAATGCCGAAGGTCAATTTTGTGACAGTGGCAATTCTTATCTGGGAGCCATTTATTTTACTGGTGAAGGTGAGCAAGCAGAGGCGCAAGCCGCTATTGATACTGCGTCCGAAGAACTCGGGGCAGAAGTGGTCACACGCGTTGAGCCGTTGCAAACTTTCTATCCTGCCGTCGCGCATCATCAGGACTACTATAAAAAATATAGCCTCAAATATAATTTCACGGTTTCCCGCTGCGGGCGTGAAGAGCGCCTGCGCGAAGTCTGGGGCAGCGCTTATAGCAGTGAATAAAGTGCAGCCGGGTATTATCCGCCCTCGGTAATTTCTGGCCCGTCATGATGATCTGCCTCGCCATACGGGTCTTGATGTAACAGAATGTCAGCGCCCGGAAAGACAGTAAGGAGTTCAGCTTCGACACTTTCCGAGATCATATGGGCACGGCGCAGCTGAATATCCGGTCTCAATTCAAGATGAAGTTGAATGTAAACCCTGCGGCCAGCCCGCCGTGTGCGTAAATGGTGAAAGCCGAGCACACCAGGCACAGCCATAACGATCTTTCCGATCTGCTCCCTGTCTCGTGTCGAGAGCTCCTCGTCCATCAGTTGCGGCAATACCTTGCGGGTGATGGAGATAGCCGACCAGGCCAGAAAAACTGCCGCCAGAATGCCGGCAACCGCATCTGCCCGTAATAGACCTGTCTGCAAGGAGAGAAAGATTGCCAGCAAGGCACCCGCATTGGCCACGAGGTCGCCCACATAATGCGCGCGATCTCCCTCCACAGCAACAGAGCCGCTCTGGCGCATGGCAAAGGTCTGAAAGGTGACCAGCCCCAATGACAGCACCAGCGACAGAAGCATCACTGCAATCGCTATATTGCCCGCAGCCAGTGGCTCGGGCGCAATAAGTCGCTGAATACTTTCGTTCAGCACAAAGAGTGCGGAGCCAGTGATAAGTATTGCTTGCGCCAGCCCGGTAATGGCCTCCGCCTTGTGATGCCCGAAGCGGTGTTCGGCATCAGCGGGCTCTGAGGCCCAGCGTACGCCGATAAAGGCAAGGCCACTGCCAATCAGGTCCAATGCGGAGTCTGCGAGTGACCCCAAAACAGCCGCTGAACCTGACATCTGCCAGGCAACCAGCTTGGTCGCAATGAGAATGAGTGCCACGCTGATGGACATAACAGTTGCTGCCAGTGCCCATTTATTTCCCGCTTCATGATGTTCGAAAGATCCATGCATGTGCACAGAAATAGTCAGCTCTGGAAATCAAGTCAAAATTTATTCTGTGGAGTGAGAATAAATCTCAATCCTGATAATGTGTAACGTTTCAGAACAGGCGTATGTTTGCGAGAATGAAATTGATGTCTTCTTCCCGCCCGGACATATCTGCAGTCCAGATATGCATTTCAGGATAGGGCGTGATATCAGCGCGCTGAATGAATGCCTGATATGTCTGCCGTTCATAAAACTGGCTGAACCGGGCTTGCGCACCACTGCCACGCAAGGGGCTGAGCTCTTCCTTGTATTCATAAGGTATATTTGCTGACCGACCCTCGAAAATGTAATACCGGGCATTATCAGTCTGTACCAGGTATAAGGTGGAGTCGCGGATCGGATCCCGCTTCAGGACCTGAGAGGGCGTTGTGAGGCAGAAAGACGCTCCGCCAGCGTAACAGTTGTTCCGGGCCGAGACACTGCTATTATCCGAGTTACCATAAGGTGACGAGCCGCAGGCTACAATCATCAGTGCCAGTGCCATTGTCAGAATATATTTCGTCATGATTTACCCCAAAATTTCCGGCACCACACCGGTACGCGATACTGTCCGTTGCTACTCACTTCCTGCTCGCAGGAAAGCCGGTCCCTCACCAAGCACGACCGGATCGATTTCCCCGATATTCTTCTCTTTTTTTGCTTCATAGTCCAGTGCGGAGAGAACATGGCGGATCGCGTTGAGCCGGGCGCGCCGCTTGTCGTTGGAGCGTATGATGGTCCAGGGCGCATGGTTTGTGTGCGTGCGCGTCAGCATCAGGTCGCGGGCATTGGTGTACTCATCCCATTTTTTCAGGGCCTTGAGGTCAATGGGGGACAGTTTCCATACTTTCAGGGGATCATGGCGACGGTCATGAAACCGTTTCAGTTGCATTTCCCGTCCGACGTTCAACCAGAATTTGAAAAGGTGAATGCCCTCACGTACGATCATGCTTTCAAAATCAGGCACTTCGGTCAGAAAAGTCTTGTGTTGCTCGGGAGAACAAAAGCCCATGACAGGTTCTACACCCGCGCGATTATACCAGGAACGATCAAACAATACGGCCTCACCGCTGGTCGGGAAATGGCGAACATACCGCTGAAAATACCACTCGCCGCGTTCACGATCGCTCGGTTTGGGCAAGGCCACAACACGTGCATGGCGCGGATTCATGTTCTGGGTCATGGCCTTTATGGTGCCGCCCTTGCCAGCAGCATCGCGACCTTCAAACACCATGATGATGCGTGTACCTGTCTTTTGTTGCCAGAACTGGAGTTTCACCAGTTCTTCCTGAAGTTTTTCCAACTGATCTTCGTAATCATCGCGGTCCAGTTTGTCGGTATAGGGATAGCCCCCTGATGACATGGTGTTGTCTTCGATCCAGTCAGGTAAATTCGGATCATTAAGGTCAAAGGTCCGCTGCTTGCCGTCCAGGGTGAGTTTAACAGGTTCTGTCATATCCAGCTTCATTCTGTGGGCACACCGCTTGCGTCGATCACGTGAACCATATTGATAAAAATGTTCTCAACTGGCACTTCTGCCTCGAAGTCACCGCGCCCTTCCGTCGGCACCATGCTGATAGCATCCACAACATCCATGCCACGCACAACTTCGCCGAAAACAGCATACCCCCATTGATAATCATACTCTGATCCCTGATGGTTGAGTTCAGGATTGTCTTTGGTATTTATGAAAAACTGCGACTGGGCTGAATTCGGGTCAGTGTTGCGCGCCATGGCAATCGTACCGCGCACGTTCTTCAGGCTATTGTCCGCTTCATTGATAATCGGGTCCCGTTTCTCCCGCTCATATAAAGATCGGTTATATCCCCCGCCCTGGATCAACCGACCTGGCACGACGCGATGGAAAATAAGGCGGATATAATATCCGCTTTCCGCGTAGGACAGGAAATTTTCGACAGTAACAGGCGCTTTCGTCTTGTTCAGGGCAAGGTAGATGTCGCCCTTGCTGGTCTCCATTTTCACATGAACAAGTTCATCTTCTGCCATTGCCTGAACGGGCAGGAACAAAATCACAAAACTCATGCACAGGGTCAAAAAACGCATAACAACAATCTCACTTCAGGCTATGGCATCTTTCCGCATCCGGTTGATGCGGTCAATTAGCGTTGCAGTTGAAGCGTCATGCTGACTTGCCAGAGGTTTCTCTTCGTCAAGATCACTCAATTCCGGCAGAATATTCTTTGCCAGAACCTTGCCCAGTTCAACGCCCCACTGGTCGAAGGAGTTGATGCCCCAGATATGTCCCTGACAGAATATCTTGTGTTCATAAAGAGCAATCAAGGCACCAAGCGTCTCCGGTGTCAGTCTTTCCATCAGGATGGATGTGGACGGGCGGTTACCCGGAAACTTCCTGTGCGGCGCAATGCGTTCAATTTCTTCGTCACTTGCGCCGCTGGCGGATAATTCAGAGACGACCTGTTCCAGAGATTTCCCGCGCATCAGGGCCTCTGGTTGGGCCAGAAAATTGGCCAGCAGTTTCCTGTGGTGGTCGCCCAGTTCATTATGGCTGATCGCGGGCGCAATAAAGTCAGCAGAGATGACATCCGTTCCCTGATGGATCAACTGATAAAAAGCGTGCTGGCCGTTCGTGCCGGGCTCGCCAAAAATAACGGGGCCCGTGGCGCAGGGAACGGAAAGTCCTTCCCGGGTGACTGACTTGCCATTTGACTCCATGTCAGCCTGCTGAAGATAGGCAGACAGGCGATGCAGATACTGGTCATAAGGGAGAACAGCATGAGCGCTGATGTTCAGGAAATTCCTGTGCCAGATGCCGATCAGGGCAAGCAGCGCTGGCAGGTTGGCTGAAAGTGGTGCGCCCTCAAAATGACTGTCCATCTCTCTGGCGCCTGCGAGCAGCCGCGCAAAATTGTCAAATCCGACTTGCAGGGCAATCGGCATACCAATGACTGACCAGAGGGAATAACGCCCGCCGACCCAGTCCCAGAAGCGGAACATATTGGCCGTATCAATACCAAATTTGCTGACGGCCTCCGCATTGGTCGAAAGGGCGATGAAGTGTTTCGCAATATCAGACGTTGCCGCGCCAATGCCAAGGAACCAGTCCCGCGCAGAGGTGGCATTGGTCATGGTTTCCTGTGTAGTGAAGGTCTTTGAGGCGATAACAAAAAGAGTTGTTTCCGGATCAATGTTTTTCAGGGTTTCTTTCAGATGTGTGCCATCAACATTGGAGACAAAATATGTTCTTCGGCCCTCAACGCTGTAAGGGGCAAGCGCATCCGTGACCATCGCAGGGCCCAAATCCGAGCCGCCGATGCCGATATTCACAACGGTCGTAAGTGCTTTGCCTGTGTAGCCGGTAAAGCGGCCAGAATGCACGCGCGCACAAAAATCCTGCATACGGCGCAATTCAGCCTGAACCAGAGGCATCACATCCTCACCATCAACAAGATATTTGTCTTCTGTATAATCCCGCAAGGCAACATGGAGGACGGACCGATTCTCTGTTTCGTTGATTCTGTCACCTGCAAACATCGCAGCGCGACGTGTTTCCAGTCCGGTTTCCCGGGCGAGGGCGACAAGCTGCTCCAGTATTTCGTCTGTAATGAGATTTTTCGAATAATCCACAAAGAGGCCAGCTGCCTCAAGGGAAAACCGCTCTGCCCGTGTCGGGTCAGCCTCGAACAGGCGCGTCAAGTTCAGGCTCGAAGCCTGGGCCGCAAGATCTGACAAGGCTCGCCAGGCGGGGCATTGATCCGGAGATGAAAAAATCATTTTCTGGCCTTTGTTCTGGGCAGCTTGGTTATTTCAATGAGATATACAGGGGCGTGGTGCGTCACAAAATATAAAAAACCCCGGCATCATGGCCGGGGTCTGTCATTTCTGATCCGGTCAGATCGTTATCAGTATTTCACAGCGCAGCCATAAGGTGTGCTTTGCTTGTTGACGACTTCCTGGCCGGCGACAACGCTGTTCACGGCTGCCAGAACATAATTATCCGCCGTATCAATGTCAGCGGGGTCGGCAGAGCGGATTGAGTCAATCGCACCAGCATAGCGCAGGGTGCCCGTGCGGTCAGCGACATACATATGCGGCGTTGTCTTGGCATCGAATGCTTTGCCCATATTGCCATCTTCATCGAGGATAATGTGGGTTGGTTTCGCACCGCGAGACGTTGTCAGTTCGCGGGCCTGATCGGCGCTCACGTGACCCTGTTTGCCCGGCGCGGACGAGATAACGGTGATCCATACGGCTCCTGCATCTACGGCGGCGCCTTGCGTATTCTGCATGTTGGCGCGCTCGGCATCATAGTGCTTGCGCACAAATGGGCAGTCATGGTTTGTCCACTCAAGCACGTAGACAGTATCAGCAAGCGTTTCATTATTCAGGGCAACGCCGTCTATTGAAACTTCGTCAAAAGCAGGCATGGCTTCGCCTACGGTTGGTGTGGCGCTGGCCGGGGCGAACGCAGCCAAAGCTGTGAGGCCAAGGGTAAAAGCAATGGTTTTCATCGGGAACTCCTGTTTCGATGGGGTGCATTATAGCCCAGAGAAGGTCTCCAGCATCAGGTCGATGGATAACATTTGCGGGAGCACGTCCGGCTGTTCTGCACCCGGTGCGTAGAAAAGATACAGCGGCACGCCGGATCTGCCTTGTTCTTCAAGGGCTTGCGTGATTTCCGGGTCCTGCAGGGTCCAATCAGCCACCATATAGATGACACCTTTTTCATGAAAGGCTTTGACGACCGGAGGTTTGGTGAGTACCCGCTGCTTGTTGAATTGGCAGGTCACACACCAGGCAGCCGTAAAATCGATAAAGACGGGCGTACCGTTAGCGCGGTACTCTTCCAGCGTCGTTTGGCTGAAAATTGCTGTTGGCAGTTCCGTCAGATCACCTTCGCCGGGTGTTGCGTTGGTGGACAAGGCGGTCTGTTTTTGCGGCTCAATGTCACTGATGATGACAAAAGCGGCAATGATGGAGACCGCAGCAAGTCCTCTCGAAACCCAGCCGCCTCGCGTTTTCTGGCTGCGCCCGAAAGCCCAGGCCGCGAAGCCTATTGACAGAAGTGCAATCAACAGCAGCACAAGGCCGTCAGGGCCTGCCTGCAGGGTCAGGGTCCAGATCAGCCAGATCAGGGTCGCGAACATCGCGAAAGACAGTACTTGCTTGAATGTTTCCATCCACGCTCCCGGCTTGGGTAACAGAGTGGCAAGGCCTGGTATCAGCGAAATCAGCAGATAGGGCAGGGCAAGACCCAATCCCATCACGGCAAAAACCGCAAGGCCAATTACTGCTGGCTGGGTCAGGGCAAAACCGACCGGCACACCCAGAAACGGTCCGATACACGGTGCCGCGACGGCAACGGCAAGAAGCCCCGTAAAGAATGCGCCAGAGTTGCCGCCTTTGCCCGCCAGATCATTGCCGACGCCCTGCAGGCTTGTACCAATCTCGAAAAGGCCGGCGAGATTTAGCCCGACAAGGAAAATGACGACCGCGAATAATGAGACCACGATCGGGGATTGCAAGTGGAAGCCCCAGCCAATCTGCTCGCCACCGGCGCGCAGGGCTATCAAGACGCCTGCAAGTGCTACAAAAGTAATCAGAATACCAAGCGTATAGAACAGTCCCTGCAACCGAATGGCAGCTCGTTCTTCATGTGCTGCTTTTGCGAGATGTGCTGCTTTCAGGAAAACGACCGGGAAGACACATGGCATGATATTGAGAATGATGCCGCCAAGAAATGCCAGCCAGAGAATACCAAACAAGCCTGGCGCAGGTTGCTGGGCCGGTGCAGGCGTCGCCGTATCAGATGATAGTTCAAGGGTTGCAGGTGCCGGACTGGTCGCGGCCAGTCTCGTTGCAGCGTCATCCGGTGTCGCGCGCTTTGGCGCAGAAATGACATAGCCCCGGATCGACCGGCCCTTGCCGACTGTCAGCACACCATCGAGGTTTTCTATCTCTGCCGGATCATACATAAACCCGGCATCAAATGAGATGCTCAGCCCCTCACTGGCACTGGTGACATCTTCCGGGCCGGACGCGTCGACCATATCGACGATATAAGGGAAATAATGGATGTCGCTATTGTCATCGAACTGGTCTGTATCAAGATGGAGGACGGGCCTGCCGTCAAAATCAAATACGCCAGCTGTGAAATCAGCTTCAACGGGTTGATCCAGTTTCGCATTCTCAATAATCGGGAAGCCCTTAGGGTCCGGTCCTGCCGGCTCTGCCACGACCGGGATACTGAGGGTAAAGTCCCCGCTTTCAGGGATACAGATATCAGCACAGATCAGCCATGTGGCCTTGATCTGAAATTCGGCAATGGTGCCCGGCTCCGCCGTTTCCGGCGCGGTCAATTCGACGAGAAATGTCGGCTCGCCTTCATGGCCGTAATTCACAAGTGTCTCAAGCGGCAGGCGATGCGGCAGGGGATAGAGCGGCTCGCTGGTCAGAAAGCCCTCAGGCGAAGTCCAGCGCAAATCCAGCGGCAGGCCGGACTCGCCGGGGTTCACCCAGTAAACATGCCAGCCCTCGCGCAGCTTCTGGTGAAAGCCCAAAAGAATAGTCTCCCCCGGCGCAATCCCGGCTTTTTCGCTGAAAAACTGACTGACGGCGTTGCCGGTGGTGACCTCAGAAGAAACGGCCTGCGCGCGTGCGCCGGAGGATACAGCCAACGATAGGGCTGTAATTATAAGAACCAGGAAAAGAGAAAACCGCTGCATTGCGCTATCCATGTTTATTTCAAGCGTATGTGGCGCAAACACGCACAGAAGGCCATAGACAAGCGGCAAGCCTCGCAGTGTTGTTATGACATGAAAAAGGCCGCACCTTTGCGGGTACGACCTTAAAATAAAATGTGTCTGGAGGCTACTGTTTCGTTACGGGCTGCAGGAAATCAGACTCGTCGAGACCATGACGACGAATCCGGCGATCCATGATTGTCCGCCAGTTCGCCATAGACATCAGTTGTGCGTACAGAAGTGGCAGCAGGTTGGATTTTCGCAATTCCAGATACTTGTCATCTGTAAGCTGTGTCAGCCGTTTTTCTTCTACGCCGATATATTGTGCGAAAGGTCTTGGATCGCCACCATCAGGAGTGAACTGGGCTACTTGAGTTGCCAATAGATCATGCTCGGCAAGTGCTTGTGCAAATTGCTGGGTATTGATGCGGTCACGTTCGTAGTTGGAACAGTATTCCATTACACGCTTGGTTTCGTCTGAAGGCTCGTCATTTTCGAAGAATTTGGCGTCAGGCTTTTTGGTGATGCCTTCATATTCCACATCCACGACAATCGCCATACGCTCCGAATTCTGGTCGCTAGCAAGTGCGAATGGGTAGCGGCGAATATATCCGGGAATATAGCAGTTCTGCTCCCACTCGCCCTTGTCATCGACAAACAGGTTGATGTCATCAATAAGGCCAACAACGGCCATTGGCATCGGGTTTTTCTCATCAGCAAAAATGATTGGATAATGCTTCTGTGCCATTGGGATTTCAGTCACGGTCAAAGGCACAGCGCGAACGCCTTCACAGAAGGCAAACGGACGCTTCGGGCGTTTGACACCCATTGAGCCGTGGGCTTCTTTCGTCAGCAATTCCGGCTTGCGGAACAGGAACATTTTGCCTTCGATCTGCGGGGTATCAGCCACTGGGGGCACTTCACTCATGGGTTTCTTCTCCGATAAAGCTGTTTCAGCCGGTTATTGTATGTCGCTGGCTCTTAGCAAAAAGCAAACTTGCGTCCAACTTTTTCTCATATTCTGGTCAGGCGCAAATGGTTCCCTGTATTCAGGCAAGCTGCTCTGCAACAAGAGCAGCTAACGTCTCTGGCTGTTCCATGGGCACAAGGTGACTGGTGCCGGGGAGGAAACTTGTATTGATCTGGCGTTTCTCCAGTCTTGCCCGTGCCGAGGTCATCACGGTGGAGGCATGTTCTGCGACAAAAACATGAACGCGGGTTACCCCATTTTGCAAAACCGTATCGAAAGCCCGCCAGACATTCTGTCCTTGGGCGGCGAAAGTCGCACTTTCCCAGGCAGGTGCACAAGAGAGCGTCATCCCTTCACGACCCGCCTTCAGACCATCCTCGAGATAGTCGTCCAGCACGCCTGGTGCCCAACTGCGAAAAAACCCTTTGCGTCCATATGTTGCAACGGCAGTTTCACGATCTGGCCAGTCTGCCCTGCGTTGCGCGGCTTGCCGGGCAATGGGGAACCAGTTGCGCAGAAGGGGCTGCAGGGGTGACATGGCAATCAGCCGGGTCCAGTCGGGTATGATCACCGGCTCGATCAGGAGCAGACTTGCAACCTGGATCTTGCTTCTTGCGGCAACAAGCAGGCTGGTCGCGGCGCCCATGGAGTGTCCCATCAGTCGCCAGCCATCCTCGGGTTGAGGTTGCGAGAGCAGATATTGTTCCAGATCTTCGGCGTATATATGCCAGCTGCGCAAGGTAGATGGATCGGCAGGCAGGTCAGTCAGCCCGTGGCCACGCATGTCAGGGGCGGTGATGTCGTATTGCTCCGCTAGCGGAGCAAGAAACTGTTTGTAGGCGCTGGCGCACATGCCTGTCGCATGGACAAACAGCAAGGGAGGTTTTCCGGGATCAGGCCAGCGCCTCAGCGCGAGCATTCCGCCTCGTGCCTCCAGCGGCGTGGTCTCATGGCTGGGGGCAGTCATCGGCTTTCCTGCAAGGCCAGTTCGTAAACAAGCTGTAGTTGGCGGACATCCTGCTCGGCGCGATGCGTATGCGGCTCGCGTTCATTCGCCCGGGCAAAGAGGTCTTCCGGCGTCGCATCCGTCACGGTACCGATGAGGGAAGCAATGTTATACAATCTGAAATTTGCCCGTACCCCGGCAGCTTCATACAGGCGGTAAAGCCAGAAACCGTCAAAACTGGGTGCATCGGAATAAACATCCGCATTGGCAAAGGCCGCGTTCAGTACCAGCGCGACTTCCAGTGGCGCAGTACCCTGACGCACCAGCGTATCAGGAGAAATCCTGTGCAATTCTTCCGCTGTTTTTTCCCAGGCCTCCAGTGACCATGAGGCATGTGGCTTCACCAGCATCGACCGGGCCGGCCAGCCATGAAATCCCCAGCCGACCTCGATAGGCCAGGATTTTGGGCCAAGGCCGGAGGCTTCCAGATCAATAAAGGCGATTTGCCGACCGTTGGGCGGCGGGAGCGTTTCACTCATTCCCGGGCTTGATTTTTGCTTGTTTGTAGTTGAGCGAACCTAGAGTGCGCGCCCGGTAAGTGCAAAAGAAATCTGTGCAACAGAAATTCTTGTTGTCAGGTCAGGTTTGCCCATCCTTCGCGACATACGTGCCGGTTTCCGGGTTTTTCTCAAACTCAAGCACGTCCTTGTCGACCTTGCCTTCGGCTTTGCGTCGGGCGTCACGCAGAACATCCTCGACCTTGCCGATACGTTTGCGCACATGGCGGACGGCAGCAGCGGCGCCAAGTGTCGCGGCGGCGGTAGCTATGATCGTGGTGATGGCGGACATGCTTCAAATCTCCTTACCAGCCGTATGTACCATTTTTACCGCGGCAGTACCAGTCACGGAGAATTAAACTGTGGCAAGTGATACTATGCCACTTGATTGTCCTGCGTTGCTGTTTTTTTCCGAACAGGCCATGATTTTATCAGGCAGAGCTTAAAAGTAGCTCTTGCCCGCACATCACGAGGAGAAGCAGATGTTTTTCAAATTTCCAAAGGCCGCAGGCGATGCCCTGCGCAATGTTGGCGGCAATATCGCGGATGCCATTAAGGACAAGTTTTCAAAGGACGATAAAGTGAAAGAACTCGATGTCGAGGAGATCAATGTCGAGGAAAAGGAAGAGGGCAAGGTTGTCATTAGCGGCAAGGCGAAGACCCAGGCCGACGCAGAAAAGGCAATCATCGCGGCCGGCAACAACGCCGGCGTCGAAGAAGTCGAATCAAAGATCGAAGTCGCTGAAGCGGCGCCGGAAGCGAAAATGTATGAGGTTAAATCCGGCGACACCCTCTCGAAAATTGCGAAGGAATTTTACGGCGATGCCATGAAGTATCCGCAAATTTTCGAAGCAAACAAACCGCTCCTGTCTGATCCGGACAAGATTTATCCAGGTCAGGTCCTGCGCATTCCGCCGCTGGACTGAGGATAGACCCTAAAGCCCGAACCGCGACCATGTGGTTCGGGTCTCAAGCGTATCAACGACCTCATCTGCACTTATGAGGGCGGAGGGCATAACCGGGCCACCTCGCGCCAACAGCTTCTGGATGAGGCTGCGTTCATCGGTTTCAATGCGCTTGATTTTCACCTCATCGCCATATTTTCGTTTCAGGACGCTGCGCAACTCGCCGATTTCGTCAATCAGGCCATAATTGCAGGCGGCTTCCGCGTGCCAGTATTCGCCGTTGAAGATGTCTTTTTCAGTGGTCAGTTTCTCTCCGCGCCGCTCTTTCACCAGATCAATGAAGATCTCATGCAGCGCGTCCATCAATGCCTGATGGCGCTCTACATCTGCCGGATCTTCCGGCTGGAAGGGATCGAGCTGGCTCTTGTTTTCACCTGCCGTGTAGATACGCCGCTCAATACCCAGTTTGGCAATCGCTTCCGGAAATCCGAAACCGCCGCCAATCACACCAATAGAGCCGACAATCGAACTCGGGTCAGCATAGACTTCATCGCCGGCAATCGCGAGAATATAGCCGCCGGACGCGCCAACATCTTCCACAAAGGTCAGTACAGGCACTTCTTTCTCCTTCGCAAGAAGGCGTATGCGATCCAGAATAAGCCGCGACTGCACGGGCGAGCCCCCGGGAGAGTTCACGCTGATGGCGACGGCTTTCAGGTTGCCGGGGGAGAAAGCCTCATCAAGAGCCTTTTCGACACGGCGCAGGTTCAGGCTTTTGCCTGTGCGGCTGGAGGCCGCGATCACACCGGACAACTCCAGATGGGTCACAAGGGGTTTCGGCTCGCCACTAAAGGGCAGGGCGTTCCATATGTTGCGGGGGATATCGGTCAATTTTGTCATTCTGGCGATGTAGGTACGCTTGCGGCAGGCTGCAACAAAACTTTGAAAACAGGTGACTTTCCGGCCTGTTCAGCCATATTCTGTGTTGCGGGTGCGTGTTGATCTCGCTTATTGCGCCCTGCATGGTAGTCTGCAAAAAGATGACAGGTTAGATTAAAGGAGCTTCGCGGTGGGCGAACCGGCGAAAAGCATTCAGCGTGATCGCGATTTTACCGGTGCCGTTCTGGCCCTGCGGGAGTTGACAGCCGCTGATCTGGAACGGGTCAATACAACGATCCTCGATCACATGCAGTCTTCCGTCAAAATTATCCCTGAAGTTGCCGGTCATCTCATCAATGCTGGTGGCAAGCGGCTGCGCCCTGTGGTCACGCTCGCTGCTGCGCAGGCACTCGGCTACACCGGCAACCATCACATCTCCCTCGCGGCCGCCGTTGAGCTCATACATGGCGCGACGCTGCTACATGATGACGTGGTTGACGCCAGCAAGATGCGTCGTGGGCTGAAAACAGCGAACATCGTCTGGGGAAACAAGGAGAGCGTTCTGGTCGGTGACTTCCTGTTCTCCCGGTCTTTCGAGCTGATGGTGAAAACCGGCAGTCTGAAAGTGCTGCAAATTCTCTCTCAGGCTGCTTGCGTTATCGCCGAAGGCGAAGTGTTGCAACTGGCGACCCAGAAGAACACTGCTTCCACATTCGAGATGTATCTGGATGTTGTGAAAGCGAAGACAGCGGAATTGTTTGCCTCGGCAGCGCAGGCCGGGGCTGTTGTGGCCGGGGCCAGCGAAAGCGAGGAACAGGCATTTCGCCAGTATGGGCTCAATCTTGGAATCGCATACCAGCTAGTGGATGACGCACTGGATTACGCCGGTAATGAACAGGATCTCGGCAAGACGGTGGGTGATGATTTCCGCGAAGGAAAGATTACGCTGCCGGTTGTCTACGCCATCGCAGAAGCCCGGACACCGGAAGAAAAAGCCTTCTGGGAGCGCACGATCGGTGAGACCCGGCAGACCGAAGCTGACCTTGCAACTGCCATGGGCTACATGCAGCGCGATGATACGATCAGCAGAACACTGGATTGTGCCCGTCAGTACGCAGATAATGCTTTGGCTGCTCTTGAGAAATTACCTGTGAACAAGGTCACAACAGCACTGGCCGACCTTGCCGACCTCTCAGTCGCGCGCGCCTCTTGAGGAAGTTTCCGTTGTGCTCTCGCGGGAGAGAACAATCAGCGCACCAGCCATGAAAAAACTTGTCAGCGCCAGCGGTGCCAGAAACTTCAGACCCGGCGCAAGGTGTTGTGCAAGGAATGCCATCACAGCCGAAATCGTGCACAAGCCCATATAAAGGCCCGCAACCTGAAAGTGGCTGAACCCGCGTTGATGCAGACGCTGGTAGATATGTTCCTTATGCGCCTCATGCAGTTTCTCTCCGCGCACCCCACGATTGATGAGTGTGATGGTTACGTCCAGTATGAAGGGGAGAAAGATAATCGGCAAAAACACGGCATCGACAGACCCGGCGCTGTCCTCAATCCCGCCTGCGCTAACCGCCAGTGCGGCCAGGAAAAAACCGATGCCGTGACTGCCGGAATCGCCAAGGAAAATTTTGCCGTGTGGCAGGTTCAACGCCAGAAACCCGCAGATCGCCGCAGCTGCCAGAATACACAGAATGGCAAGAGAGGCCTGCTCTGATGCGGCACAGGCAAGCGTCATGGCAGCAAGGGCAATGACGGCACAACCGCCTGCAATGCCGTTCAGGCCATCCATGAAATTAAACACATTCATGAAGGCGATGATCCAGATGATCGTGATAATAAACCCGAGCCCCCCAAGTGATACGACTCCCACCAGCGGCAGTGGCAGTGTGTTGAGATGACCGACCAGCAATGTGGCCGCGACGGCAAGCGCTGCCTGACCAGAAAACTTCACGAGCGGGCTTGGTGACCACAAGTCGTCCGCCAGTCCCAGGGCGGCGGCGGCCATACTTAAACCCAATAGAGGCAGAATGTCCGTGCCAACCGTTGAGGAAAACAGTGACAAAAGGAGTGCGAGCACAGCGAAGCTGACCATGATAGCGATGCCGCCAGCGCGCGAGGTTGGTTTTGTGTGGCTGGAGCGGGCAACCACCTTGTTTGGTAACCAGTGCCTGGAAATGGCAAAACGGCATATAAGATAACTGACAGCTGCCGCCAATATCGCGGCCAGCAATATATCGCCTCTCATAAAAATAGTTGTGCTACTGATTACTGAAGTTGCCATCTGTAAGAGTTGATACCTTTGCCGCCTTGCTCCACCAGCCATGTTGCTTGGCGTGGTCCGCTGCCGCCATAGCTGCCTCAGCAGTCTCATACAATCCAAAACAGGTTGCCCCGCTGCCGGACATGCGTGTCCATATCACATCGGATTGTGCTGACAACGTGGCAAGGACAGAAACTATCCCGGGGCAAAGCTGCTCTGCGAAAGGTTGAAGATCGTTGCGTGTCGCGTCGCCAAAGTCGCCCATGGTCGTAAAACGTGGCAGGTCCGGCAAAACAGGCGCCGGGTTCGCTTCATCGAATGCCCGAAAAACGGGCCCTGTGGGCACTTCCTGCAGCGGATTGACGAGGCACATCCAGACGTCAGGCAGGTCAGGACCGCGCGCAACCTTTTCACCAGCGCCGCTCATCACAACGCTGGCAGTTGTCGTAAGGTGCGGCATCAAACAAACCGGACCATCGGCGCCGATTGTAAAAGCAAGGGTGTGTAATGCGGCGTCGCTGATCTCGGCTTGCCACAACTCCCGCAAAAGGAAGAGGGTAGTTGTGGCGTCGGACGTGCCGCCACCAATACCGGAGGCCGCAGGCACATGCTTTTCAAGCGTGATTTTCGCGCCCTTATCTGTCCCTGCGGCATCCTGCAGGGCGCGGGCGGCGCGCATGACAAGATTGCTCTCTGGCGGCAGGTCTCGCAATTGCACTGCGAAAAGGCCGGTAACCTCAAGCGTCAGGGCGCTTGCAGGACTGACACTTATCACATCGCCAAATTGCGGAAACACGGCGAGGCTCGCCAGTTCGTGCAAACCGTCCTCGCGCACTGGCCCCACATGCAGGCACAGATTGACCTTGACGGGGGCACGTTTCTGCAAGGTGTCGGGCATGAGCAGGAATGTCAGAGCGCACTGTCGCTGGCGCGGGCAACACCCGGTGTGACAATCTCGTAAGCCAGCTTCTGTTCAATCGCAGCTTGCAAATCAGCATCCGGATCAAGTGTCAGTGCCCGGCGCCATTCATATCGTGCTTCAACAGGGCGGCCTGTCTGCCAGTACGCATCACCAAGATGATCGGTAATCACCGGGTCTGATGGCTCCAGCGTGACAGCGCGCTCCAGATGTTTCACGGCTTCAGTATAGTTTCCCTGCTGATAATAGGCCCAGCCAAGGCTGTCTGTAATCGCACCGGATGTCGGCTCAAGCGACAGGGCCTTTTCGATCATCTCAAAGGCGGCATCGAGGTTTTCGCCCCGCTCTGCCCAGCTATAACCGAGGAAATTCAGCACATAAGGCTGGTCCGGGGAGAGCGAGACCGCCTTTTCAAGGTCAGCTTCCCCTTCTTCCCAGCGCCCGGCTTCAATACGCGTTGCGCCGCGTGCGAAGTAATAGCGCCACAGCGAGAAGCGCTGTGATTCTGAACTGCTCAACTGGTCCGCAATGCGGATTGCTTCGGTTTGCGCCAGATCAGCGCCAGCGTCATCACCAGCCTCAGTCAAGAGGCTCGCCAGTTTGCTGCGCGCATCAGGTGTCAGCGCATCTTTTGCCGTGAAGCCTTGCAAGGATTTCAGGGCCTTGTCATTCTCGTCGAGGGCAAGCCAGGCATCAGCAATATCCATCTGCGCGAACTCGAAAAACGGATTGTCAAAATCAATCCTGTTAAAAGCGCGTATCGCTTTTTGTGGCTGCTCATAGCTGGTGAAAATCGCCCCGATCACATAATGCGCTTCGTCCAGATCCGGGTTTAGGTGCGCGGCAAGCTGGGCAAATGCCAGCGGCGTGTTCAGGGCTGCCTGCATATTGTTGAAGCCGGAGCGTTGCGCTGCATTCTGTTGGCGGATGATCTGTTCGTAAGATCCCCAGGCAAAGGAATAGAAGGCAAAGGCAGCGCCATCGCGCCCGTCACTCACCGCACGAGGCACGTCCGTATTGGCAAGTTGCAGTGTCGTGCGACTTTCCCCGTCAAGAGGCTCCCCGAGGCGCGCAAGACCGATACGCCCGGCCCGGCGCAGAATGCCACTGTCTTCGGACAATTTACGATAGAGTGAGAGAGCATCTTCGCGTGCCTGTGCTGACACATCTGCCCGCCGCCCCAGATAATCCGCATAGGCCACAATAGCGGCCTGTGGCGAAATGGCAGACAGCGCCAGCTGGTAGGCAGCCTCAGCGTCTTCATGGCGCCCGCCAAGGTCAAGCATCATGGCCTGATGCAGCGGCGTAAAAGAGGGATAGATGTCAGACCGGCCTGACGGGTCAAGCGCCGCCAGCCCTGCATCCAGGCCATCCGTTTCAAAAATCATCCAGCCATTGACGAGATAGGCGAGGGTGCTCGCGGCCCGCCCGTCAAAGTCCTGCGACAGCAGGGTGCGGGCCTCTTCATAGTTGCCCTTGCGGATCAGCTCTGCCGCGACTGTAAACTCGGGCTTGGCGAGCCCCGGCAACATGCCGGAGGACTGGTCAATGGCGGCGTCCGTTGTCTGAAACTCCGGCAGCAGCAATTTTTCAGCATAAGGCGTCGCGTCAGAAATGTTGCCGGAGGCAAGCTCGTAAAAGAAAGTCCGTTGTAAAAGGCTGGTATCCTGCGGCGCGAACTGCGCCGCGCTGCCATAGGCTGCAGCAGCAATGCCCACCTGCTGCTGACTCGCCGCAAACCTGGCTTTCAGATACTGCCCGGCAGCAGACGTATTATCAAAAGCGGCAAGATCGTAACTTCCCGCCCCGACGGTACAGCTGCTCGTCATCAGCGTGGCGGTAAAAAGGGCGATCAGGGACGGACGGGCAACAAGCCTGTTCAGCAAGGTCAAAACGGCACTCTCCTCGGATGGCGTTTTCGGGCACGCCTGTCATGGACACTATATGACCAGACACCCCCGTGATGCGCAAGCCACCTGACCCTAGATTACATATTCGGATAGTTTGGTCCGCCCGCGCCTTCCGGTGTGGTCCAGACGATATTCTGGGACGGGTCCTTGATATCGCAGGTCTTGCAGTGGACGCAGTTCTGGGCGTTGATCTGGAAGCGCGATGCGCCACCTTCCTCGACAAACTCGTAAACGCCAGCCGGGCAGTAGCGCTGGGACGGCCCGGCATAAGTCGCCAGATTCACCTGCACCGGCACTTGTGCATCCTTCAAGGTCAAGTGCGCTGGCTGGTCTTCCTCATGGTTGGTGAAGGAGAAGGCCACATTCGTCAGGCGATCAAAAGAGATCACTCCGTCCGGTTTCGGATAGGTAATCGGCTCATGCTCGGAAGCAGGCTCTGTCGCCTGTGCGTCCGTCTTGCCATGGCGCAAAGTGCCGAAAGGTGACCAGCCACCGGTCAGCCTGTTGATCCACAGATCCATACCTGTCAGCGCGATGCCGCCTACAAGCGTCCCGAGATTGGACCAGAGCGGCTTTGCATTGCGGACCTTTTTCAACTCATCATAGACCCAGGAAGAATTATACTTCTCCGTATAGGCCACAAGTTCGTCACCTTCACGCCCGGCCTGCACGGCGTCATAGGCGGCTTCCGCGCCCATCATGCCGGTCTTCATGGCATTGTGGTTGCCCTTGATGCGCGGCAAATTCACGAACCCGGCTGAACAGCCGATCAGCGCCCCGCCCGGGAAGGTCAGCTTCGGTACAGACTGGAAGCCCCCTTCGGTAATCGCCCGCGCCCCATAGGCAACCCGCTCGCCGCCTTCCAGATACCGCAGCACATCCGGGTGATGCTTGAAGCGCTGAAACTCCTGATACGGAGAGAGGTACGGATTCTTGTAGTTCAGATGCACCACAAACCCGAGCGACACGTAATTGTCCCCAAAGTGATAACAGAAAGAACCGCCCCCGGTGGAATTATTCAGCGGCCAGCCAAAAGTATGTTGCACCAGTCCCGGCTTGAAATTCTCATCCGGCACCTTCCACAATTCCTTGATGCCAATGCCATATTTCTGTGGTTCACTGTCCGCATCAAGATTAAACTCGGCAATCAGCTGCTTGGCGAGGGAGCCGCGCACGCCTTCAGCGATCAGCACATATTTGCCGTTCAGTTCCATGCCCGGCTCGTAGCTGTCCTTTTTCTCGCCATCCCTGCCAATGCCAACCTCGCCAACGATCACGCCCTTGACCGAGCCATCCGCGCGCTTGAGGTATTTGCTGGCGGCCATCATGGGGTAAATCTCGACGCCCATTCCTTCGGCTTTCTCGGCCAGCCAGCGGCAGACATTGCCCATGGAGGCAATGTAGCAGCCATGGTTCTTGATCATGTCCGGCATCACGAACAGCGGCAGGTGCATGGAGCCCGCAGGCCCCATGAACAGGAACTTCTCGTCCGTCACTTCCGTCTCCAGCGGGCAGCCCTGTGCCTGCCAGTCGGGGATCAGCTCATTCAGCGCTTTCGGGTCAACCACAGCGCCGGAGAGAATATGCGCCCCGACTTCGGAGCCTTTTTCGACAACAACAACGGAGGTTTCGGTGCCGTTCTGCTCGTCAAGCTGCTTCAGGCGAATGGCCGCGCACAGGCCAGCGGGCCCGGCGCCAACAATCACCACATCAAATTCCATGCTTTCGCGTTCAATCGCTTCGTCGCTCATAAGTATCTTATCCGTCTAAAGGCCCGTTCGGGCACATGTCAGTTTTGACAGTTACCTAGGCAGATTTCGGCAGAAAATCCATGCTTGGGCGCAGTGGGGGCAGGTGCCGAAAGTACCTCACAAATCAGCGCAGGATTTGTTCGGGTCCTTGTTGACGATGACCGAGCGCAGATAGGCGCGTTTTTCATCATCGCCGGTCAGGTCGCGGGCATTGATGCGCGTGTCCGTCGCGTATTTCTCGAACAGGTCTGCGTAATTCTCCTGAAAGCCGGTGCAGCGTTTGCCAGCCGGTTCGTTCTCATTGAGGATGCCGCGAATATAAGGCTCATCGCCTGCCTGCAGGGCATAGCCCCTGTCGCAGCTTTCTTTCGTGGCAAAGCGCATTTCGGCGCGGCGGCCAAAGGGCGAGTCCTTCCCGAACAGCCTGAAATAGAGGGGGCCGACCTTATCCGTCCCCATGGTGATGAAAAACCGCCTCAGGGCACCGGACTGGTTGAAACGCAATTCCTCCGAGAACATCGCTTCGGCGCGTTTGCGCTCGGCTTCACCGCCGCCAATGGCAAACAGCCAGTCATGGATGATCGCGCCTGCATATGTTCTGTCGCTGCGCAGAAAGGCTGACATGCCCTTGACGGATAACAGGTCCGTCACGAAACCGGCGGGGATGAGGAAAATTTCGCCCGTCGCCTCGCGACAATAGAGCAAATCCTCTTTCAGGACAAAATTACGACGTGTACCATCGCGCAGCAAGTCATCGTCATTATCCTCATCAGAGATGACCGCCAGCTGATCGTAAAGTTCCTGCAGGGCATCGCTCAAAACGCGCGGCGGGGGCGGTGGAGGCGGCGGAGGCGGCACGATGGAGCCCAGTTCAAAGGCCAGATCACCGCTTTCGGTAAAGGTGCCGAAAATAAACATGTCGCCATAATAATCAGAATTTGGCAACACGATGCGGTTCTTCTCCAGCCGCCAGGCAAGTTGCTGCGGGCGCAGCGTTGCCGGTTCATCGGGAAAATCAGTAACAGGAATTTCATAGGAGCGTGTGTCACTATTCCAGCGCGCCTCCATCTCTTTTGTCGGGATGACCGTATAGGCCAGCGCGCAATCAGCAGTGCTCAGCTGCATCTCTGTATCGCGCATGAGGCAGAGAATCTCCAGTGCCTCACCCCGGCTCAACCCGCGTTGGTCAAGGGACAGGGAAAAATCATCATCCGGATCAAAATAACCGTAGAGAATTTCGCCCGTCTCTTCATCCCGCCCCTCGAACAGAAGGTTTTCCATCACAAGGTCAACCAGGGTCTTGAAAGTGTCAGCCAGGCGACCTCGCTCACGCCGGGTCAGGGGCTGTTCCCCCGGTTCACTCAGCTCCCTGAACCGGTCAATCAGCTTGCGTTGCTCCTGCAGAAGGATTTCGTCTTTCAGCGGACGATCACGCTCATAAATACCGAAAGGGTCAGACCGTTGTGCCGCTTCTGCGTCACTTTCATCCGGGGCCGGGTTTTCTGCGACCAGCAGGGCCAGTTCCGCCGGCAGGGCCTGTTCTTGCGTGTTGGGAGAAGCAGCACCGTCATTTGTGCCCGTGTCGTTCGACGGGGCGCTCGTCGCACAGGCAGTCAGCCCGGCCAGAGCGATCAGGCTCATCAAAATTGTCAGCAGCTTCATGTCCCGTCCCCATTCTTTTCAGTGCGTGGTAGCCTACGCCGCACCAGAGCGATTGCAAGCATGGGGTGAAAATAACTGCGCTGAGGTGACGAATCCTGTGCTCCGGGCATGGTACCGAATGCTCGCCATACTTATATATTTTGCGTAGCTTGAGAGGATGAGTGAAAGGGGAGACAGCATCATGAGTGATTATCTGACACGGTACTCTGCAACTGACCAGAACATGGCAGGCAGCAGCAATAACGGCCTGACACAGGCCGCCGCCGCCATTGCTTATGCCGGGGCGCTGCCCCTGATTATCGGCGCCATTCTGGTCTGGGCCCGGCCCATGGATATCGGCCCACACCTGATTGATTACATCATTCTGGCTGGCGGCGTTCTGCTCGCTTTCTTCGGCGGCATCCGCTGGGGCATCGCGGTGATGAATTCTGCCGGACCTACCTTCACCAATCTGTTTGGCGGCATCGTCCCGGCGCTCATTGCCGTGCCGTTGTTCCTGATGGAAAATGATCTGGTGCGCCTCCTCATCATCGTCATCGCCCTGCCATTGCTCCTGTTCGACGATCTGCGGGCCACCCGCCGCGGCTCCGGCGCGCCGGACTGGTATCTGGGCGTGCGCCTGCCACTGACGGTGATGATGGAACTCGCCTTCGTGGCAACACTGGCCTTCGTGATCCTGAACTGACAGGAAAGTGCAACCGGTTTGACAGGAGAAGCAGCATTCAGGAGATAAACCTTTCGGCATTCGAGAAAGACGTTCGCTTTCGCACGGAATATCTGTTCTTCCTGAAAGCCGCTGGCAATTACGCCGCCCAGCTTTTCCGGGACAGTTTTCGCAGTAACCTGATCCGCAAGCAGCTTTATGAGCCGGTGATGGCGCTGGATGAAAGGCTGAAAAAAGAAAGCTCGAACAAGAAAGGCCTTGACTCCAAGCTCTATGAAGCGCTGGTGCCGAACGGGCAGGGCTGGCTCAACCCGGTCCTTGATCCTTACAAGGCGGATTTCTTCACCGTGCTGAAGGAATTGCCGCAAGGGCGCAAGGACGCGCTGGCCCGAACCTTGCGCATTCGTCATGGGGTGCCGCTCACGTTCAACAACTTTGTCCGTGCCCTCGAACAGTTGCGCGAGAAGCGCCATTACCTTGAGCATAGTGATGAAAAAAAGCCGGATGGTTTCAGCGAAACGCAGGTTCTGGAGGCGCTTGGCCTGTTGCTCCTGCCAGCCCTGCATCAGCAGTTTCTCGGGGCGCTCAACGCCGCCGCCTGCCGTCTTGAGAAATGCGGGCAAGTCTGCCCGAGGGGTGAACTGGCTGCCGCAAGACACTTGCTGGCTGAAAAGGCAGAAGAGCGGAAGGAAGAAACCCGCCGTCTGTATGGAGAGCATATCTCCAAATTGTCCCGCTCTGACCGGCAGGATTATCATGAAAGCCTGATCGCCTGGAACAGGAAATACGATGCCTTTTATCCGCCGGGTTGCTGGCCGCGCTATAACCTGCATAATTTCCGTATCCGCCATGCCTTTATCGGCAAGCCGCGCCTGCACCTGATCGAAAAAGCGCTGCGCGACAGCCTGCCGGAAAGTCGCAGGGCTGCCTGGCAACCCCATTTCAGCCGCGATATCGAGCCGCTTTTTCTGCTGGCCATGAAGGTCAATCGCTTAACGGATTATTTCTGCCAGACCCTGAAACAGTGTGATGCAGAGGTGCTGAGCAAAAAACAGCGCCAGCGGCGCGGGGCCATGGCGGTTGAGAACATGGGCGCCATCCGCAACAGCGCTGCCCATGGTGGGCTGTTCTGGACAATCAGGGACAAAAGCGGTGAACTTCTTTCACCGTCGGCTTATTTCGGAGCGCTTTTTGCTGCCGCCTTGAAGCCCCATGTGCCCCACAGTACCGAGTTGAAGTCACAGATATTCAGCCGCTTTCGCGACCTCTTGCAGGAACAGGAATATGTCTGGGTTCAGCCGCGTGACCTGTCAGCAGAACACCAGACGCCCCCGGTGCATGTGAAGCGCTGGACGAAAACTGTCCGCCAGCGCTATGCTAATCGGGACAAATGGCAGGTTGATCGCCGTATTGCCCTGCGTCAGTTCGCGCTCGTCTGGCGGCAAGCACTGGTCGCTGAAAACCGGAAAAAATTTGACACGGACGATGAGAACGGATAAGCAACTTACTGGCTTTTTTTGTAAGTCCAGCGGTCTTTTGTCGAGCAATATCAATTGCTTGCCACAAGACCTGTTACGGACCTGCCGATTTTAAGGTGGGACCGTGACACGTGAACGGTGGTTCTCGCCTTGTCGGTGGTTACGGACCTGCCGATTTTAAGGTGGGACCGTGACGTTTCGAAGTAAGTTATGCCGTTGATCAGCGTTACGGACCTGCCGATTTTAAGGTGGGACCGTGACCGCTCTTTCACGATTTGGTAGATGCACTGTGTTGCGGACCTGCCGATTTTAAGGTGGGACCGTGACCTCGGGTCTCCCCGGTCACGTCATCCTGAAGATTGCGTTAGCAATCATTCAGGATCCATGGCTGAAGCCCGCCTCCCTGACAGACCATCCCTGACAGGGGCTGCTCCCCGCCATCCAGAGCAAAATCGGAAAACACCGAACATCTCGGCCTTGGCGCAAAGGTAGAATGTGGCAGTCAGGCTTACGTATGAGGGGTACGATAGCTGAGCCGGTCAGGTCGCCTGATGCTCAAGGCCTGAACTGAAATATTTCTGATTTTAGTGCTTGACTTTTGAGATATATTGTTCTATATATGTTCTTGTGCTGGAGAGGTCATGCTTCCGGTGCAAGTTAGCCCGTGAAATGAAGATAGCGGGCTGGCGACTCTTTGATAATCTGGTGTTGTTCCCTTGCTCGGTGGTGCGTGGGTCTGGTGTGGTGACCAGCCTGTGGCAACTGGCAGACGGACAACAAACAGGCCCTCGATGGGCGCCCGATGAGGTGACAGAGAGTGAGTTTGGTAGCGTCACCCTGAACAAGCATCGCCTCGGCGATGCGCAGATTCAGGGTCTATGGAACGACGTATGGATTTTTGATTTGGTGGACTAAAATGACAAAATTACGAGGATACAAAGTTTCTGATCTTGCCCTGGGGCGGTTGCAATGCCGCGCGCAGGCCTCGCCCAGCGCTATTGCGGGCGCTGCGCAGCGTTTGTGCCGCTGGACGATCTCCCAAATTACTATCCGCGGGGGAGAGGGCGTGAACAATTCCCGAAACTGTAGCAGATCCTGCTACACCCCTCATGAAAGGAAAAGATGCTGAAACGCGTCCGTTCATGTGATCTGCATCACTTCAAATCGGCGTGAGAATACCCATCTATAGTGTGTAAGGTTGAAGCAACAAACGAGGAAAAATTGATACTGACACCTGTCATACAGTCCTTTTCATTTATCATGCTGTTTTTGCTGGCTGTGGCCGCATTCATGATGCTCGGCATCAGCTAATCAGCAAAAGTATCAATGAGAACGCAAGGCCGGTTCTGACCGGCCTTTTTTGTTGTCCGATTTCAAAAGTCAGCCTCTGAAAAAAATTCTGCTCTGATAATCCCTTTACATGGCAGAGTGTGATCCCCGTCACTTAGGTTTTGGCAGATCGTTCCCACTTCTTATTCATGAGGCAACGGGAAAGGAAACAGCCAGTGTTTATGTCGATCATCATGTCAGCCGGTGTTACAGGATTTATCTTCGGCCTGTTGGCCCTTTTGACCATGATCGGATCAGCACTGCCGTTCTGATTAAGAGGGCTACAACCCAAAAAGGTCAGGCAGGAAGGTCACTGTTTGGGGCACGAATGTAATCAGCAACAGGACCGCCACCTCCACGAGGAAGAACGGGAATATGCGGGCGATGATTTTCGCCATCCCAACCTGGGCAACATTCTCTACCACAAACAGGCAAAGCCCGATGGGCGGTGTAATGAGGCCGATCATCAGGTTGAAAATAACGATGATGCCGAAATGGGTCGGGTCGATGCCAAGGCTGACGGCAATCGGGTGCAGGATCGGCACCAGCACCAGCATCGCAGCAATGCCTTCGAGAAATAGCCCGACCAGCAAGAACAGGATGATGACCGCCAACAGAAACATCCACTGTGCATCGACATACACAAGCACGAATTCGGAGATCATGTTGGGCACACGATTGTAAGTCAGGAGCCAGTTGGCTGCTGCCACCGCCGCAATGATTATCATGATGACGGCGGCATCCCGCATTGCTCTGGCAAATATGTCCGGCAAGCGCCCCGGCCTGATTTCGCGATACACAAAAAGACCGATGAAAAGAGCATAGGCCACGGCGAAGCTCGCGGCTTCGGTGGGGGTAACAACGCCCGCGAGAATGGTGCCCACAACAAAAACCGGCATGAACAGGGGGATGAGCGCATTGAGGACAATCTTCCAGGCGGGGTCACGTGTCAGCGTCGCATCACCTTTGGCGTAATCCCCGGCCACGATCATGACGTAAGCAGAAAGAAAAACAGCCAGAATCAAGCCCGGTATCACGCCTGCCAGAAACATCGCCGGCACGGAAACACCGGTCACAGTCAGGGCATAGATGATAACGGGGATAGACGGCGGGATGATAGGGCCAATAACAGAAGAAGCGGCTGTCAGTGCCGCCGAGAAATCCCGTGGATAGCCCCGGCGCTCCATTTCCGGAATGAAAATGCGTCCGAGGGCAGATGAATCTGCAATGGCAGAGCCGGATAATCCGGCAAAGATGACCGAGGCCCAGATATTGACCAGGGCAAGCCCGGCGCGCATTCGGCCGACCAGAAAGTTGGCAAAGGCAATGATCCGCTGGGTAATGCCGGATTCGTTCATCAATTCGCCCGCCAGAATAAACAGCGGGATAGCTAGCAGCGGGTAAGACTTCAGCCCACCGAACATCTCCGTGGCGACGATACGAATATGATAAGGGAAATCACCCGTGGCCATGAAATACAGCAATGCCACGACAATGGCGAAAGCAACCGGCACACCGATGACAAGCGCAAGGATGAGCAGGACATAAACCATCAGGCCAGTCCTCCGGCCTCGTTGTCAGAGCCTTGCGGCAGACCGGTTACACGTTCCAGAAATTTCAGGAATGCAGCAACGCCGATCATGGCACCCCCGAGGCACATGGCAAACTGCCAGGGGTACATCTGGCCAAGAAACGCTATCGCATCGATGCCTGTAAGTTCGGCCAGATCACGGGCTGTACTGATTAAGCCGGAAGATTCGATGTTTCCACGCCGGGCCGCAAACAGCCAGCCTGACCAGGCCAGCATCACCCCGGCACCAATCATCACAAGATCAACCGCTGCATATATCCAGCGTTTTGTTGAAGCTGGCAGCGGGTCTACGAAAATGGCAAGCCTGACATGTCGATCCTGCAAATAGCCGAGCGCGCAACCAAACATGACCCCGAAGATAGCCAGGTAAACCGGCAGTTCCTCGCCCCATTCAAAGGATTTTCCAAGGGTGTAACGCCTGACGGCATTGATGAAGACAACACTGAACATCAGGGCCATGGAAAGCCCGGCCCCAACCGCAAAGATGCGTTCAGCTGTTTTTGTCAGGGTCGTCAGCAAGCGTTGCATCAGTCTGTATTGGCTTGTTCTGCCGCAAGCGCCTGTTCCAGTTTTTCAATCCAGATAGCATCCTCGCCCAGTTCTTCCTGTAGCCAGGCAATGACAGCCGGACGGGCCAGATCCCGGAATTGCGCCAGCTCTTCCGCTGAAGGCACATGAACCTCCATGCCTTCTTCGATCACAAGCGAGAGGCTTTCTGCAGTATTGAACTGTTGGATTGCGCGACTCATGATCCCGGCCACACGCGCTGCCTTTGACACCACTGCGCGGTCAGATTCAGACAGATACTGATAAAACTCATCATTGATGAGGATGAAATCAACTGCGTAATTATGGCCGTCAAGGATCATGTAATCCTGCAGTTTATGCAGGTTGTTGTTGTAAATCGTGCCAACCGGATTTTCCTGACCATCCACAACGCCTGTCGTCAACGCGTTGGGCAATTCTGACCAGGCAATCGGCGTTGGTTCTGCGCCAAGGGCCTTCACCATCTCGATATACAGCGGGATAGGCTGTACCCTGATTTTCAAGCCCTTCAAGTCTTCAGGCGTTTTCACCGGGCGTTTGGAGTTGGTGAAATTACGAAACCCGGTTTCGCCAAAGGCAAGCGTTCGAAGCCCTGTGCGTTCAAGACAGGTCTCTGCCAGTGCGTCACCAAAAGGTCCGTCCAGCACGTCCCAGGCAATCGGGGCGCTTGAGAATGTGTAGGGAATATCGAGCACATAGGCTGGCTTGCACAGTTTCGACAGCGCGGCCGAGACGATTACCATCTGGGCAGTGCCCTCCTGTGCCTGTTGCACGAGATCATCCTCGTCACCCAGCGCCTTGGCCGGGAATAATTGCACCGTGATGTTGGTCTCATTCTCGACAATGTTTTTGAAGATTTCGGCCGCAGCACCCTTTTTGGACTTCTGCCATTCGGCGCCGTCAACATGGGCAAGCCTTATGGTCACGTCGCGCTGGGCAACTGCCGGGCTGACACAGGTCAGGATCAGGCAAATTACTGCGATGGTTTGAACCAGTCCCCTCATATGGTCCTCTCTTTTCTTTGCTCTCGCCACCTTTACCCCATCACGCTTGAAGCAGCCAGCGCGACGAAAGCGACTCTGGTCTTGGGCCAGACTTTTCTTGAGCCCGACTTTGCGCCAGAGTAACGGGACTATGTGGCGCACAATTCTCATTTACGCAGGCATCATGGCTGGTGCGGCTTTTGCTCTCGAGTGGTTGCAATTCCGGCATCTCACCCGGGCCTATTCCGTGGAGATCTATATTGTTCTGATCGCGATTGCCTTCACGGTGCTGGGTGCGTGGGTTGGGATGCATCTGACCCGGCGGCAGCGCCCTGCAACTTTCGAGAAGAATACCGCTGCCCTGACAAGCCTGGGGGTCAGTGATCGTGAGTATGAGGTGCTGACCCTCCTTGCGGACGGTCAAACCAACAAGGAAATAGCCCGCAGCCTCGATATTTCGCCCAATACCGTAAAGACCCATGTGGCCAGACTTTACGACAAGCTGTCGGTGCAACGGCGCACACAAGCGATTCAGAAGGCCCGCGAACTGGCGCTGATTCCCTGAAAACCAGCCCCGAAAGGGTGATATCAGGCCAATCACCCTTTCGGGCGATATCTTTTTGAGCGTTTTTGCCGCCTTTTCTGTGCCATCATGCCAAAAAAGGAGGGCACAGAAATGATACGTATTGCAGTTATTTATGGCGCTATTGCCGGAGCCGTCATTATCGCCAGCATGGTGATCGGTTACGCGATGTCGGACGGGAAGGGCTTCGGCTCGTCCCAGGCGATTGGCTATCTCTTCATGATTGTGGCCTTGTCGCTGATCTTCATTGGCATCAAGCGCTATCGTGACAGGGACCTTGGCGGCGTTATCTCTTTCGGCAAGGCTTTTCAGCTTGGCTTGCTGATTTCTCTGGTTGCGAGCATTGCCTACATCATAAGCTGGGAAATATACCTTGCAGTGACGGATTACGCTTTTGCCGATGAATATATGGCCGGTATGATTGAGCAACTGAAGGAGAAGGGGCTCTCGCAGGCGGAAATGGACAAGCGCATTGAAGGGCTTGAAGCCATGATGGCCAATTACGGCAATCCCTTCTATCGGATTCCGATTACCTTCACCGAGATATTTCCGGTTGCCCTGATCGTGACACTGGTTTCGGCGGCTATCCTGCGCAACCCCAAGGTGCTGCCAGCGCGGGGATAAACCAAAACTCGCAGCCTGCTTGATTCCGGCGTGCTGCCCCGGCATAGAGCCAGTTCCGGTTCTGTGTGCCGGGGTAAACGGATGTAAAGGCTTGTCATGACGGGATCTGCCGAGACCATCAGACAGACAGTGGTTGAGTTGCTGTCTAATGTCAGTGGATCGAAAGAGGTGCGCACTTACCTGCAACGCTTTGCCGGTGTCGAGGCGGAGCGTTTTGCCGTGATCAAGATCGGCGGCGCGATCCTTGATGAACAGCTGGAAGAAACCGCTGCGGCGCTCGCTTTTCTGCACCAGGTCGGGCTGACGCCTGTAGTGATCCATGGTGGTGGACCGCAACTTGACCAGGCGATGGCTGAAGCAGGCCTGACGCCAGAGAAGATTGACGGCTTGCGAGTCACGACCCCTGAGGTGCTGGAGGTGGCGCGCCGTGTTTTTCTCGCACAGAACCTGAAACTCGTGGAGGCCGTGCGGGCCAAAGGCGTCGAGGCGCATACGCTCAATGCGGGCGTGATTGAGGCGGATTATCTGGATCGGGAGAGGTTCGGTCTTGTTGGCTGCGCGACCGGTATCCAGCAGGATTTGATCCGCTCGGTGATAGATTCCGGGGCCATGCCGATCCTTACCTGCCTTGGCGTGACGCCGGGTGGCCAGATTGTCAATATCAACGGAGACGCGGTCGTCACCGCACTTGTCCATGCCCTGCAACCGATGAAAATCATCTTCCTGTCCGGTGCAGGCGGACTTCTGAACGACAAGGGCCAGATCATTGATACAATCAATCTGACAACGGATTACAAACCGTTGATGGATGCCGAGTGGCTGCATTCTGGTATGCGCCTCAAGCTGGAGGAAATCAGTAACCTGCTGGGAGGGCTGCCGCTGGAAAGTTCTGTGTCGATCACCCGGCCACAGGAACTGGTGCGCGAGTTGTTCACCCATGGTGGCTCCGGCACGTATGTCCGGCAGGGCGAGGGTGTTGTTGAGTATGAAGGCAAGGCTGACATTCAGGCTGATCGACTGACGGCGCTGATCGAGGAGAGTTTTGCCCGCCGGCTTAAACCGGACTGGTGGGACGGTGTGGATATCAATACTGCCATCATTACGGAGCAGTACAGGGCAGCCGCCATCGTCAGTCACCTGCCGGGAACGCCAGCGCTGTATCTTGACAAATTTGCCGTCGCGGAAAGTGCGCGCGGTGAAGGGCTTGCGAAAGCCGTGTGGCAGCGGCTTGAGCAAAATGTGCCGCAATTCTTCCTCCGCTCCCGGATAGATAACGGGTTTAATGAGTTCTACCATGCCCACACGGATGGTGCGGTGCGACGGGGCCAGTGGATCGTTTTCTGGTGTGGCGATATTGATCTTGTTTCGGCTGCGCAGGCTGTGGAGCACATAGCGGCCTTGTCCGAGAGTTTTGGCTAAGCCGAATGCCGGTCGCGCGCGGCCGATTTTCTTGCTTTTTGCCAGCGAACAGCCCGAAACATGCGTTGTTATGCGCATCCTGTTGCTCCCTTCGATTCTGGCCTTGTGCCTGCCTTCTGTGCCTGCGCTGGCCCAATCCCTGCCGGGCGGCCCAGACTTCGTGCCCCCTTTTGAGAATGTAAAGGTCGGTGAAGCCCCCGGAGTTTCCCGGGTGATCGTAATCTGTGGACGGCAATGTACTGGCGAAAAACAGCGTGATGGCCGGTATTATCTGGCGGGCATATCCGGCGCGCTTGATATTGACATGTCAGCATCTGGCAAGTTTGTCTCAGGGCTGAGTATTGAAAACCTCGGCTCCGCAGCCTTGCTGACTGTAGATACCGCAGATGAGCCCATTCGTAGCGAGATTGCGGCCTGCGGTAGCACAACCATTTGCGTCGATTTGTATCACCCGGCAGAGCCGTTGTTCGATGAGATGCTGCCAGCTTCGACCCGTTTGCGTCAGGAAGTATCAGGTCAGTCGGAGGCTGCTGCGCAGCCACAGAGGATTGACCGAAAGGCATTGCCTGAACCAACGGCGAATCCTGCAGCATCGCGCCATTCGGCGCCAGGCTCTGCAGAAGAAACAAGCGCGACCCACCATAACGCATTGACTGAAGTTGCGGCGTGCACCTCCTATTATCACCAGTTGCAGCGGAATGCCTGGGACATGGTAGCTTATAAAAAGACTGCCCTGTGCGCAGCATCAGCCGGGGATATTGCCAGAGCTCGTGCCCTGTTTGAACGCTATCTGTTGGCTTTTCCGGATGATGAGGAGGCTCTTGTGGCTCTTGCCAGTCTGGCACCTGCAACTTCTTCAGGTGCTGGCCGTCGTCAGGCGTCAGGTGTCGGCAGCCTTCGGTATGGATTTTAAGCCAGACAGTCGCTATATCTCGATTGCCCAGTGAAAGGGACACGGACGAATGCAGCGCTTTGGGATCAATGGCTGGAAAGCCGAAGACATGCCGGATGTTTCGGGCAGGCGCTTCGTAATCACTGGTGGCAATAGTGGTATCGGTTTTGAAGCAGCTCGCATTCTTGGTGGTGCCGGGGCGGAAGTCATCATCCTTTGCCGCAATCCCGAGAAGGCCGACAAGGCGGTCAGCTCCGTCAAGCAGGAAGCACCGCAAGCAGATATTCGCGCTATGGGGCTGGACCTTGCTGACCTCTCTTCCGTTGAACGATCGGCGACGAATCTTACCAAGGAAATCGACGGGATTGATGCCTTGATACTCAATGCCGGAATCATGATGCCGCCTAAACGCGAGACGACACAGGACGGTTTCGAGATGCAGATTGGTGTCAATCATCTGGGGCATTTTGCGTTGGCTGGTCAGCTATTTCCACTCGTCGAGAATACAGACGGCCGCATCATCAGTATCACGAGTATCGCCCATAAATATGGTCGTAAGCGGATCAATTTCAAGGATCTGCAATCTGAAAAATCCTATAATCCGGTTCTTGCTTATTCCCAGAGCAAGCTGGCCAATTTGCTTTTCATTCACGAGTTGAGTCGGCGCCTGAAAAAGGCAGACAGTGCGGTCGTGGCTGCGGCGTGCCACCCCGGATATTCTGCCACGAACCTGCAATTTACCGGCCCCGGCAAACTCTGGAAGCCCGCCTTCGGCCTGATGAACCTGATCTTTGCCCAAAGCGCCAAATATGGCGCTTACCCGACATTGCTGGCTGCAACCGAGCCAAAGGTCCGAAATGGCGGATATTATGGCCCAACCGGTTTCCAGGAAATGGGTGGCCCTGTGCGCGAAACAGAATCTGAAACTTTTGCACGAGATCATCAGGCATCTGCCCGTCTATGGCAGGTCTCCGAGGACCTGACCGGTGTAAAGTGGTAAATAAAATCTTACCCATACAGACCAAAATTCCTTCTCTTTTGCTTTGAAATTCAACAAAACTCAACTTTTAGTATTTAAGACTGCTTCCATACGTTTCTAATCTTCCGGGGAGCAGAGCTGTGAAGGGTATTGTTTTTACGGAATTGATGGACCTCGTGGAGGAAACGCAGTCGCCCGCTTTCCTGCAGGAAGCTATTGATGATGCGGACCTGCCCTCTGGCGGTGCATATACGTCCGTAGGCACTTACCCGGTCTGTGAAATGGGTGCTCTCGTTCAGGCATTGTCCCAAAAGATGACTGTCCCTGTGCCGGACCTGATGAAGATATTCGGCAAGCACCTGTTTGGGCGGTTTGCGCAAATCTACCCGCAGTTTTTCGAAGAATCTTCCGATGCATTCAGCTTTCTCGCCTCGATTGAGGATCATATCCATAAGGAAGTGCTGAAACTTTACCCAGATGCCGAATTGCCGACATTCGAGGTCACTACGCATACTGAAGACACATTTATCATGATTTACAATTCCAGCCGCCATCTTGGTGATGTGTGCGAAGGATTGATGATCGGCTGTCTCGCCTATTTTGGTGAAGACGCCAGCATCAGTAGAAAAGTGCTTGAAGACGACGCAGTTTCCCGGATTGAATTTACAATTGTGAAAGACTGATATGAGCGAAAACCAGGCCACATTTGAAGCAATCGCCCGGCGGGAAAAAGCCGGTCGTAAGGCAGCTGAAACTCTTCTCGAAAGCAAGAGTCGGGAATTGTATAACAAGCATGTTGAGTTGCAGAAGAATGCAGAACAACTGAAATACGCAAATTCAATCCTCTCAGGCATCATGGCGACTGTCCCGGACAGTATTGTTCTTTGTACCAGTGACTTTGTCATTAAGGGAGTCAACAAGGCTGCCGAAGACCTTTTGAATGTAGACGGGACCGACATTCACGGTATCCATGTGGATCAGATCCTGTCCGGGTTGAGCGGCAGACTTGAGGCCTTGCCACAAGGGCACTTTCTGTTTGAGCAGGAGCAGGTCGAGCCGCGCGAGCGGCACAAAATACCGGTTGAAGTAAAGGGGTATAAAGGCCCTGTTGGCAGTGACATCCATTATCTTCTGGTACTGAATGACATCACAATACGCCTTAAATCTGAAAAAGCGCGTACACAGATGGCACAGCAGATTGATGAAGCGCGCCGTCTGGAGGCTATCGGTGCCTTGTCGAGTGGTATCGCGCACGAGATCAATACGCCGATCCAGTTCATCGGTGACAATCTGGACTTTCTCGTGGACGGATTGCAGAAAATCTATCGATCCTACGCCAATTTTGAGGCGTTGCGCAAAGCCGTCTCCGAAGCGGGTATCCTCGATTTCACGGCCGAGGTTCAGGAGATCAATCAGTATAACAGTGACATCTGCCTTGAGTCTCTTGTCGCTGAAATACAGGACGCTCTGACCGAGTCGCGTGAAGGCATTCGGCAGGTTCGGGATATCGTTCTCCTGATGAAGGACTTCGCGCATCCGGGTACCGGCGATGATGATGAAACTGATCTCAACATCGTTATTGAAAACGTGATCAAGATCTGTCGCAGCCGCCACAAGAACATCGCGGACATTAAACTGCATCTCGATGAGAGCTTGCCAAAGATATTGTGCCGTAAAGGGCAGGTGCAGCAGGTTCTCCTGAACGTTGTCATCAACGCCATAGACGCCGTGGCCGATACGCCGTCCGGATATGGACGCATACGCATCCAGACAACGCATGATGATAATTACGTATCTGTACTGATCAGCGATACGGGAACCGGGATACCTGACTCCCTGCGCCAGAAAATCTTCGACCCGTTCTTTACCACCAAGCCTGTTGGTAAAGGGACAGGTCAGGGCCTCGCGCTGGCCAAAGACTGTATTATCAAGGGACATGACGGGAAACTGACCCTCGTTGATATTCCGGGCTATGCAACAACTTTCCTGATCTGCCTGCCCATTCAAAACCAGTTGCTGACCAACCTCCATGGAGATGTAGAAAATGCCGATGCCGCCTGAGAAGATACTTCTTGTTGACGATGAACCAAGACTCCTCGCGGGCTTGCGTCGTCGCATGTCCATGGATTTCAATATCATTACTGCAGAGCGTGGGGCGCAGGCGCTGGAACTGATCGCGGCCCATGATGATATCGGCGTTATTGTTGCGGATATGAAAATGCCGGAGATGAATGGCATTGAATTGCTGAAGCGGGTCAAGGCAGAAGCACCGGATATTCGACGTATCATGCTGACCGGTAACTCTGACGAGGAAACGGCGATTGCGGCGGTGAATGAAGGGCAGGTCATGCGTTTTCTGCGCAAGCCTTGCGAAGCGGATGTGCTGAAAGAAGCGATCAGCCATGCCCTGAGTGATTACCAGTTTGCCAAACTGAAAGCGGCAGAAGAATCTGCTCCTGATACAGAGCAGCATGTATCGGCAGATGCTGCACGCGAAGCGTTTCTCTCCATGATGAACCATGAACTGCGTACACCACTTAATCATATTATTGGCCTCGCGCATGTTCTGGAAGGTGAGCAACCGGAAGTGAATGCCGATGGCACGGAGTCCATCGCGTTGTTGTCGCAAATTCGGGAAAGCGGACAGGACATGTTGCTGCTGGTCAACCGGATGCTGGAATTCGCACGGCTGCGCTCTGAGGAGGCAAACTCCAAACCTTCCAGTTTTGACCTGATTGCCAGTCTGCAGCAGGAAATCAATGCCCTGCGGCCTCGCATGAAAGCCAAGCGCCTGACCATCTCTCTCGACAGTCTGCGGCGCCGGGTTGATGTTTTTGCACACCAGCCGGAAGTGATGCTGGCGATGCGTGAGCTGCTCAGCAACGCTGTGAAGTTCAATCGTCCGAATGGCCATATCAGTATCATGATCAAAACCGGTGCTGACTGCGTTATGGTACGCGTCGCGGATACCGGTACCGGTATTCCGCAGGAAGTTCTTAATGATGTGTGCGAACCTTTCCGCCAGGCAGACAGTTCGCTGTCGCGCGAGCATGAAGGCATCGGCCTTGGCCTTGCTCTGGTTTCAACTGTGGCCAAGGCGAACCATGGCACGATTGACATTACCTCCAGCGAGGCGGCAGGCACGAGCGTTGTCATGACGTTGCCGCGTGTTGAAGGACAGGTGGCAGAAGTCGCCTGACGTCAGCAGCCTACCACTCAATCGCCTTGCCAGCGTAATCAAAGAAGCCGCCGCTTTCTGGCGGCTTTTTGTTTTCGATAACACTCAACAGTTTCTCCGCGCACTGCTGAGGTGTGAATTTCTCGTAGTCGGTTGTGTAGTCACTGCTGAGCTTCGTATCCACTGTACCCGGGTGCAGGGCCAGGCACACAGATTGTTTTCGCGTGCGGGCGATCTCCACGGATGCTGTGCGGATGATCTGATTGAGGGCCGCCTTGGAGGCGCGATAGGAGATCCAGCCGCCGAGCCGATTATCGCCGATGGAGCCGACACGGGCAGACAGGAAGGCGAGGACCGATTTGCTGTCACGCACGAGCAGTGGTGCGAAGTGACGTGCAATGAGCGCTGGCCCGATGGCGTTCACCGCGAACACTTCCGACATGGCAGCCTGCTCGATATGGCGGATGGTTTTTTCCGGGCTCTTGCCTGCCGGGGCAAGAATGCCGCTGGCGACAAAGATCAGGTCTATGCCGCTCCTTGTGGCCTCAAGATTTTTTTTCACGTGCAGCGCGGCATTGGCGATGCTGGGCTCATCTGTCAGGTCGAGGGGCGGGGTTGACCCGCGCGAAAGGGCAATGACCTCGCCGCAGCGCGGATTTTTTTTCAAGTCTGCGCGGACGGCCTGACCGATGCCACCTGAGGCGCCGATGACAAGTGCTGTGAACTGATCGCGAAAACTGTGCATCCTGATGCTCAGTATATGGCTGGCACGCCCGTTACAATCTGGTGTAGCCAGAGCACGAACGCGACATAGGCGCCGAGGCCGCCAAAGACAGCAATGAGATCATTGCGCAGAGGTGCGCTACTGGCAGTGGCACCAGCGGCCCCTCTTTTTTTCAGAGAGATCCGATCAAAGACGGCCCAGCCCAGAAAGCTGCTAAAGAACAGAACCTCATGGACAAACCCGTTGGAGAGCAGGTGCGCAAGGGCCCAGATCTTGATGGCCAACACCATCGGGTGCTTGACGGCGGCGGCGATGCGCCCTGGCAGGCCATAGGCAACAAGCAGGATGAAGACCGGGATCATCAGCGCGGCGGTCACGTTCGTGAAAACCGCGGGTGGCGTGTAGAGCAATACGGGATCCTGCCGGGCGAGACCGAAGCCCCAGACAAACAGTCCGAGCCCGAGAGCAGAGGCCAGGGAAAACAGACCCTTATACCCCCCTGCGCCGAAACGCTCGATCAGTCTGGCACGAAAGGCCGGTGCTGCCGGAATACGGTGTACACCAAGAAAGATGATGAGTCCTGCGATAAGCGGCAGATGGTTCATGTCTCGCTCCATTTTTGCTCACTATAGCAGGCGTCATTTGTTGTCGCTATGGCTCGCTGCGCGCTCTCTTTTCCAAAGCTGCTTTCTTCAGGCTTGCGGTCTGGTTGAGCGCGGCGCGCAGGGATTTCAGCGTGGTGCGGGCCTTTGGTGTCAGGCTCTTGCGGGCGAGCAGGAGCTCTATGCCGTCAATGTCAGGGCCGGGATTATCAGAGCCAGTGTCATCGGCGGCGGGATCGTCGAAAGCCAGCCAGTCATCCGGAAACTCCGAGGCAGGTTCTGTGGGAAATTCTCCAGCAAACTCTGCTGGGAGTTGTTCGCGCATCGCCTCCATCTCCGCTGCCATCAGGGCAGCAAACTCGGCGTTGGCAGTATCGTCTACGGTTTCGGTGTTTTTTTCTGCCGCCTGTGTGTCCTCTGCCGGGGTGATCCGTTCGGCCTCTCTGGCGGCCTGTAACCTGTCGAAGGCCGCGCCTGCCGCTTCATCGCGTTCATGCAACATCTGACAGCGCGTCATCAGTTCCTCGCGCATGGTGAACAGGTGTTGGTAGCCGCGGATGATGCTGGTCGTCATGCGGGTTTTGTCGAGCACCTGTTTGACCAGTTTCTCTTCCAGCAACAGCTGCTCGCTGCACAGACCCATGACCTGACGCGAAAGACGGTCAAGCATCAACTCGCTATACTCGATGCGGCTGAGGGTGTGGCCGGTCGCCTCGCGCATGGAGCGCAGCGGATCACTGCAGGAGATATAATTCTCCCGGTCTGTTTCGGCCGCAAGGTTGCGCTGCCGCCAGGGCCGTGTCTCTTCATCTGCCGGGTACGGCGGATCACACTGGCTGGCGTCAAACGGTTCTGCGCCGGCCTGTGCGGGGGCGATTTCTGCATCATACATGGCGGATGTCTCCTGTGGTGTTTCTTCAAGGGGACAGCATGATACGCGGCCACAAGAGGGGGCCCATAAGTTTTTTTGGGGAGGGATTTGGATAGTTTGCGGGGCGTCATCCTGAACAAGCATTGCAGCGCATCACGGGATGGCGAGGGGAGGGATGTGTTTTGGTAGCGGATTGCGCTTCTGGCTTCATCCGCCCTTGTCTGTTTCGATTGTGTTATTGTGGCCTTGGCGGGCAAGGTTTGTATCCGCCCTTGGTTTTTAAGAACCGCCACGTAGCACAGACTTGCC
>JALEGJ010000101.1 GCA_022763115.1 Aquisalinus sp. | reverse complement strand
TCAAGGACTTGCAACGATGTGAGAAGGCCATTTGGCCCGATCCCTTCGGGACGCAGCGAGGATTTACGATGAATGTCGTCGAAGACTTTTGAAAGGGAGCAACCATTCCTGCAAGTCTTCTCCTAACCATCGCAAATCCTCACTGCGCCAAAATGGCGACATTAATGAGTCCTGACCCTAACTTATGGTCTTGTGTTGCAACGCACCATGCCGCACAACAGATTGAGGGGATAAAGTTCAAGTGACGGCGAGTAAACTGATCGTGGAGCCTGAAAACACACCAGCGTCTGAGGGGGCGTCACGACCAAAGCCGCGCCAATGCGTGAGTGTCATCATTGTGTCCTACTGGACCGGACCGCTGCTGGTGCGCTCTGTTTTGTCTGCCCTGCGTCAACCTGAAGTTTCAGAGGTGATCGTTGTCGATAATGGCAATTGGGCGGACGAAATGACCCGGCTTTCCGCCATTGCCGGCGAAAATGGCGACAAACTTCAGATCATCTCCGGTCACGGTAATGTCGGCTATGCCGCTGGCTGTAATATCGGTGCGAAAGCGGCGACCGGGCAGTTCCTGTTTCTGCTGAACCCTGATGCCATCCTGCCGGATAATGCCGTTGCCGAATTGCTGGCAGAAGGCAGCAAGCTGGAGGGCAACTGGCTGATGGGCGGCAAGCTGGTCAATCCGGACGGCACCGAGCAGGCGGGATCGCGGCGCAGTCCCTTGACGCCCTGGACAGCCTTTGTGGAGATGACGCGGATCTACAAGCTGGCCCCGCAGCATCCTTATTTCCGGCGTTTCAACATGCACCAGGATCCGTGCCCGGAAGAAACAATTCCGATTCCGGTGATTTCCGGAGCCTGTATGCTAATGCCACGGGACACATTCTTTGCCATTGATGGTATGGACGAAGACTACTTCCTGCATGTGGAGGATGTAGACTTCTGCCTGCGGCTGCGCGATGCAGGCGGCGAGGTCTATTTTTCGCCAGTAACCAGCATCCCGCACTTCAAAAGCTCCAGTCGCTCAAGCAAGCTGCGCGTCGAAGTCAAAAAGGCACAAAGTTTGGTGCGGTATTTCTGGACGCATTTCCGCAAACCCTACCCGGCAGTCTTTCTGGCTATTGTCAGTGTATTGGTCTGGGTCGTTACCGGGCTGAAGGCCTTGCGGATATTATTGCGCCGCGCCTTGAGGCTTGTGGGTTTGCGGCGGCGGACCGGCGGGGAAAGTACACGCCGGGCACGACGTATCTCATCACGCAGCAGTTCTCGCTAAATAGTCTCGGTACAAAAGAAGGCGATCTTGCCCCTGCTCAATCAACCTGATTGAGTATTTTGCTGTCATACGCTTCCGGCTCTTCCGGGAGGAGCGCGCCAAAGTTCGGTTTCCAGTTTTCAAAGCCCGTGAAGCTGCTCACATCGACCAGCGTATTGTTCACACCGGCAAAACCGGTCTTCGCAGCATAGGGCGTATCCTGAACTGTCAGTGCTGACACAATTTTCGCGTCAAACGCCTCTCCGTCCAGCCGTGCTGCTGCTGCGAAGACATTGCTGTTGTTCATATCATCAGTATTCGCACTGGCGACACGCTGCCTGCCGACACGCTGGAGTGTCTCATGGGCTGCCTTGGTGCCGTTCATGAACAACAGCAGATGCGAGTCGAGACAGGCTTCTGCGCATTCCGGCACGGCAGGTACATAATACCGCAAGGAAACGTTACCGCCCTGTTCAACCACATAATGACCAAGTGGCGTTGTCCCGTTCAGGTCATTGACCATGCCGGTTGAAATGCTGAGGCCTGCTGCTGCCGTGGGAATTGGATGGATCGCCCGCATGAACAGGCAGCCTTCAACCTGACAGTCGGAAAAGCCGAACAGGAAAACCTGTTGCCCTGCTGTCATGGAATATATCCGCGCCACACCATCCGGCGTGGCCTGCTCTGACTGCAACTGGAAGCCGGCATTCAGTAGTTTCGCCTTCACGTCCTGCGGTTGAAACAGGATGTATCCCTGTGCTTTCAGGTCACTGTAGCTAAGCGTGTCCTCAGTGGCTGAAGCCTCGGGAGATTGGGCGAGCGCAGCGCTGGTAATAACGGCGAAACTGGCAAGCAAGGAGGATAAACTTTTCAACATGGTACAATCCTGACGGCTTAACTTTCTTCAACGGTAATCAGGCGATAAAAGCTTGGCTATGACCTGAAAGCCGCACTTGCGAGATAGTTTCAGTTCGCTGCGCCAGCCGGAAGCGGTTCCGGAACGCAGAAATCAGATATCTGCGAGGATGAGTAATCGGCTCGAAGCAGCTCTCTGGTGCAGTGCAGCACCGGGGCGATGCACTTTTTGCGCGCGGACATAAAAAGCATAAATATATCAACAGGTTACCTGCGACATACAGTGCTTGACCTTGTCTGGCACCATCGCTATGTTCCGCCCGATTTTGACGTGGAGGCAAGTCCTCCACGTTGTCATATCTGCGGGAAGTTCTCTGCTTTCCGTGATTTCACGAGGCACCAATGCCTGACAAGGATGAGTTGCCTTCCATTGATGAGTTTGGCGAGCGGCTGAAAAAAGCGCGGCCCTTATCACCGGAAGAGCAGGTAAGAGCGCATCTTGGCGAAGGTCAGGGAACAGCGCTCGGGCGCGGCATGAAAATCGCGTCGGAATTGCTGGCGGCCCTGCTGGTTGCCGGTGCACTGGGATACGGCGCAGATCAGCTGTTTGGCACCATGCCGCTGTTTCTGCTGATCGGCATTTTCCTGGGGTTTGCGGCAGGCATGCGCAATGTCTGGCTGGCGCTGGGAATGGACAAGACGGAAACTGCGGAAAGCCTTGATGCTGGCCGCAAAGAGGAATAAAGGCCAGCGATCAATTGCATGGCAAAAGAACCGGGACTGAAATGACAGCTGACTTTATACTGAAACCAATTGTCGCTTTTGCTGGCCCCCTCGACCAGTTCGAGATCGTGCCGATCTTTCCATTCGGTGCCGAGGGCCTGGACCTGGCTTTCACCAACTCATCCCTGTGGATGATGATTTCCGTTATCGTCGCCTGCCTGTTCATGTTCTACGCCACGCGCTCACCGCAGCTTGTGCCGGGCCGGATGCAGGCCGCGGGTGAAATGCTGTATCAGTTTGTCTCTGACATGCTGCGCGGCGTTACCGGCAATGACGGCATGAAGTTCTTCCCTTATATCTTCACGCTGTTTCTGTTCATTCTGATGTGTAACATGCTTGGCCTGTGGCCAACGATCCCCGGCCTGCCGCATGAGTTGCATACGTTCACCCCGACAAGCCACATCATCGTGACACTGGCGCTGGCCCTTCTGACGATCAGTATTGTCATCATTACCGGCTTTGCCCAGAACGGCCTTGGCTTTCTGAAACTGTTTGCCCCTTCCGGTGTGCCGCTGCCGATGCTGTTCCTGATCGTACCAATCGAGATCATTTCCTTCCTGTCACGGCCACTATCACTCGCCATCCGGCTTTTTGCCAACATGTTTGCGGGCCACCTGATCCTGAAACTGTTTGCCGGTTTTGTAGTCAGCCTCGCCGGTGTTGGGGGCCTGATTACGGGTCTTGCGATCTTCCCGCTGCTCGGCAATGTGGCAATCTTCCTGCTGGAGATACTGGTTGCATTTCTGCAGGCCTATATATTTGCCATCCTGTCCTGCATGTATCTGGCGGATGCATTGCACCCGGATCACTGATTTTGAAATTCCCGCGCGGATGGAGAGCCAGCCGCGACACCCGGGAGAACGGCTCACGTAAGATAACTTGAGAGAATACGGAGAATAACAATGGACGTAGAAGCAGCAAAAATGATCGGTGCCGGAATCGCGGCGCTTCCTCTGGCTGGTGCTGGTGTTGGCCTTGGCCTCATCTTTGGTAACTTCCTGGCTGGTGCATTCCGCAACCCGTCTGCCGCCTCTGCCAATCAGGGCACAATGTTCCTGGCGTTCGCGCTGACAGAATTCACAGGGATTCTGGGCTTCGTGATCGCCATGATTATCCTCTTCAGCTAAATTCAACGCATCTGAGGATATTTCATGCTGATCCTGTCAACGATCGCAGTCGCTGCGGCTGAAACAGCCGAGAGTTCCGGTACGCTGCCGCAATTCAATATGGATACCTATGCCAGTCAGCTGTTCTGGCTGGCGGTGTTCTTTGGCGTCATGTTCTGGGCCATGAGCACGATCTTTCTGCCGAAACTTGGCGGGATTATCGAGGAGCGTCGCAATCGGCTGGCTGATGATTATGACAAGGCAGCTGAATTCAAGGCACAGGCAGAAGAAGCGGAAGCCGCCTATCACCAGTCTCTGGCTGATGCCAAGGCCAAGGCGGCCAGCATTGCTGCGGAAACACGCGCCCAGCTTGATGAGGAAATCGCTGCCATGCAGGCAGAGACCGAAGAAAAGCTGAACGCGCGTTTGTCAGCCGCCGAAGCCAGCATTAATGAAATGCAGGCCGAAGCTGCTGCCAAAGTTCAGGAAGCGGCTGTTGAAACGACACAGGCGCTGGTTGAAGCCCTCATCAATGAAACGCCGCCTGCAGATAAAGTAACTGCTGCGATTGCAGCAGTTAACTCATGAGGTCACCCATGCTGATTGCAGAAATCGCCGCGGAAAGCCCGAAAGACGACTACGCCAACAAGTCGCTGCTGGAGGACACCTCAACCTGGGTCCTGCTGCCATTCATCATCGTCATGCTGATGTTCTGGCGGCTTGGCGTTTTCAAGCGTGTCGGTACTGCTCTGGATAGCCGTGGTCAGCAGGTTGCTGATGAACTGGATCAGGCGCGAACGATGCGTGAAGAAGCGCAAGAGCTTCTGGCCAAATACCAGCGTCGTCAGCGCGAAGCAGAGGACGAAGCCAAGGCGATCATCGACCAGGCTAAGCGTGATGCCAAGCGCATGGGCGAGGAAACGCAAGCCAAGCTGGAAGAGCAGCTTGAGCGCCGTGCCAAGGCTGCCGAGGACAAGATTGCCCGGGCTGAAGCCCAAGCCATCGCGGAAGTGCGCAACAAGACAGCTGATCTGGCGCTTGCTGCAGCCGAGCGTATCGTCCGCGACAGCGTTGATGGTGGTGCGCAGGGCAGCCTGATCGACAAGGCCATCGGGGATGTTCGCACACGGCTCAATTAAGCCCGACCAACGCTTTCAGGCATGAGAATTGCAGAGCCCCGGTATCAAACCGGGGCTTTTTTCATGTCTGACTGGTAATCAACCGGTCACCTTCCCGCAAGGACATGTCAGATAGCCTCGCACGACATCAGAGGTGTTGCCGCATGAAAGGCCGTTTTTCGTATCTCTCCCCGACGCTCCTGAGCCGGCAGGAACTGGCTGCGGACTGGTCCCGCCCCTTTGTGGATGCGGGCACATTAGTGAACTATCGACCGCGTGTGGAAGAACTTCCTGCTGTCAACAGGAATACGCCGGAAAACTCACCGACAGACAGCGCCCCGCATAACCGACAGGCGGCTTAAGCAACGTCAAAATGACAGGCCTCTCCGTTGGAAGGACGCGAAACGGTTACGCGCACCAGACCGGGAAAATCAGGCTTTAACTTTGCCGCGACCCAGCGGCAGATATTTTCGAGCGTCGGCAACTCCAGCCCTTCAACCTCATTGAGCAGGCGGTGATCCAGTTCCTCGCGCAACCCTTGCAAGGCATCATCCACATCCGCAAAGTCCACAACCCAGCCCGTATCAGCAGCTGGCTCACCGGCTATTTCAACGTCCAGACGAAAGGAATGGCCGTGCATTCTGGCGTACGGACGCGCATCCGTTTCCAAGGTCAGGAAATGGGCGGCATCAAAATTGACGGACTTGACGATACGCATAGCCCTTGAACTTTCTGCTTCTGCGACATCCCGCACCTCTCGCACGAAACGCGATCTGGCAGGTCAGGGAATGCCGGTTAATTTGTGTGTCTGCAGGGAGAGCCGCCACCGCGGATGCGCCCTGCAATAGTCTATAGCCGCAGACGTATGCCGGGAAATCTCCGGCCCGTCCAGTGGTTGCAGGAAAAAATGGCGAAAGGCGAGGTTAGCAAATTGCTCAGGTCGGGCTGTCTCTTGAGGGTAGACGAGCTTCAGTTCGTCGCCGGTTTTCTGTTTCAAGGGGGCTGTTGCTTTCGGGCTCACACAAATCCAGTCGAGACCGGCGGGTGCTTTAATTGTACCATTTGTTTCCACTCCGATCTCGAAACCCGCCTGATGCAGGGCTTCGATCAGGGGGGCATCCAGTTGCAGCAATGGCTCCCCTCCGGTGCAGATGACGTATGGACGCGCGCCTGTCTCAGACTGAACCTCGCGTGCCCAACATTTCCCGACGGCTGTTGCCAATGCACGGGGCGTGTCAAACTTGCCGCCACCGTCACCATCCGTACCGACAAAATCCGTATCGCAGAAATTGCAGATCGCATCTGCGCGATCGCGCTCAAGGCCCGACCACAGATTGCAGCCGGCAAAGCGCAAAAACACAGCCGCCCGCCCCGTCTGCGCACCCTCACCCTGCAGAGTGAAATACATTTCCTTTACTGAGTATATTTTGCTCATGCCGCCCGGTATGCCAACCAGCCCTTTTGTCTCAACTCACAAGCCGGACACTGACCACATCCATAGCCATACGCATGGCGCGTTGATCTGTCTCCCAGATAGCAGGTATGTGTTTCTTCCAGAATAATTTCTACCAGAGCCTCACCGCCCAGTCTTTCTGCCAGATGCCAGCTTTCGGCCTTGGTCAGAAACATCAGCGGTGTCTGTACATCGAAACTTGTATCCATACCGAGACTCAGGGTTTTTGCCTGCGCCTGCAAGGTATCTTCACGACAATCCGGGTACCCCGAATAATCTGTCTGGCACATCCCCCCCACCAGCGTACCAAAATCACGCCGGTAGCCAAGCGCGGCGGCGGCTGTCAGGAATGCAAGATTGCGTCCTGGCACAAATGTGTTGGGCAGGCCAGCCTCAGTCATCCTGATTTCAATATCATCGGTCATGCCGGTTTCGCCAATTGCACTTAGGAACGATAAGTCGAGAAGATGATCCGGTCCCAGTTTTTCCTGCCATTGCGGAAACTCTGCTGCAATTGCCGCGCGCACTTTCTGCCGCGCCGTCAATTCGACATCGTGACGCTGACCGTATTCAAAGCCAACAGTTTCGACATGCGCGTAGCGCGACAGGGCCCAGGCAAGGCAGGTCGCCGAATCCTGCCCCCCGGAAAAAAGTACCAGAGCCTTATCTTGATCCAGTTTCATGGATTTGATCTATGACGGCTGACCCCAAATAGCCAGTGATCTGTTACGCTTAGGGTCAGGACCCATTAATGTCGCCATTTTGGCGCAGTGAGGATTTGCGATGATTAGGGGAAGACTTGCAGGAATGGTTGCCCCCTTTCAAAAGTCTTCGACGACATTCATCGTAAATCCTCGCGGCGTCCCGAAGGGATCGGGCCAAATGGCCTTCTCACATCGTTGCAAGCCCTTGAAAGTAGCAATACTTCCTACGGCCTTGCGCCTTGTGAGCAGGCCATTTGACC
>JALEGJ010000007.1 GCA_022763115.1 Aquisalinus sp. | reverse complement strand
CATGTTGTTGTCCTCATTTCATACACAACGTGTCCCAGCGTACACCGGATGATGCAGGGGACAAAGTCATTCAAATTAGTCCTGCAAGTTCTGCGCCTCCAGCCACTGCCATGGTGGAAGGGTTACAGCAGCCCTTCATTGCGGAAGCTGTAATGCTGGCCACGCCCGATCACCAGATGGTCATGCACGCGGATGCCGAGAGGCTTCGCCGCCTGCACAATCTGCGCTGTCATCTGAATGTCAGCGCCGGAGGGCGTGGGATCACCTGAAGGGTGGTTATGCACAAGAATAATGGCTGAAGCGTCCAGCGCCAGCGCGCGCTTGACGACCTCGCGCGGGTAGACCGGCGTATGGTTGACCGTACCGGTTTGCTGCTTTTCATCCGCAATCAGCGCATTCTTGTTGTCGAGAAACAGGATGCGGAACTGCTCGATTTTCTCATAGGCTGTCGCTGCCGTGCAGTAGTCAATCAGCGCCTGCCAGGAAGACAGTACATGCTTTTGCAGGATGTTTTCCTGCGACAGTTTCAGAGCTGCCGCCTGCACGATCTTCAGTTCAGTCACCACTTTTTCGGAAATGCCCTTGACCTCCTGCAGGCGGGCAGAGGGGGCGGAGAGCACGTCTGCAAAAGTTCCGAAGCGGGCGATCAGTTCCTTGGCGAGCGGCTTTACATCCCGGCGCGGGATCGCCCGAAACAGGACCAGCTCCATCAGTTCGTAATCCTGCACGCCTTCGACCCCGGCTTTCATGAAGCGCTGGCGTAGCCGGTCACGGTGGCCGACCATGTGATTGCCTTGAGAAGAGCCGCTGGCATCAGTCATCGGCGTGCGTCATCAGGCTGCGTAAGGGGGCTGGTCCAGACCCTTTGGCGACGCGGTAAAGACCTCGAAACCGTCAGCCGTTACCCCGACAGAATGCTCAAACTGCGCGGTCAGGGAGCGGTCGCGCGTTACGGCGGTCCAGCCGTCTTTCAGCATTTTCACATCCGGCTTGCCGGCGTTTATCATCGGCTCAATGGTGAAGAACATGCCCTCGCGCAAGGGGATGTCCGGCGCACGGTGGATTTGCAGGAAGCTGTCGCGATACTCTGCATAGTGAACAACATTCGGGGCATCATGGAAGACACGGCCCAGGCCGTGGCCACAGAAATCGCGCACCACGGAAAAGCCCGCCGCTTCCGCATGGCTCTGGATGGCGCGGCCAATATCGCGCAGGGTATTGCCCGGCTTCACCGCCTTGATGCCCTTCCACATGGCTTCGAAGGTCACATCGGTCAGCCGCCTGGCCAGCACCTTCGGCTCCCCGGCATAAAACATGCGGCTGGTGTCGCCATGCCACCCATCAACGATCACCGTCACGTCGATATTGGCAATGTCTCCGTCCTTCATTTTTTTCGGGCCGGGGATGCCGTGACAGATCACGTGGTTCAGGGAAATGCAGGTGGAATGGCGATAACCGCGATAGCCGATGGTGGCCGGCACCGCGCCGTGATCCATGACAAATTCATAGGCGCGCCGGTCCAGGTCTTCTGTGGCCACGCCCGGTTTCACATGCTCGGCCAGCATATCAAGGCAGGAGGCCGCCAGCTTTCCGGCCTTGCGCATCCCCTCAAAATCTTCCGCCGTATGCAGGCGAATTTCCCCGGTGCGCCGTGGCGCTTCTGTCATTGTGTCTGTCATGAGCGGGAATGTAGGCGGCTTGGCCGGAAATGTGAAGCGGGGAGGGAGCGGGTGAGGCTGCGGTTTTTTTACTGAATTTTTTTTAGCAACTGCTCCTGCATGGTCATGCCGTCTTTCTGCTTTTCGATCATCAGGTAAAGGTGACTGCCTTTAGAGGCATCCTCCCATTTCTGCCCGATGGCCCGTTTGGCGGCACTGTCGCCAGTGTCAGCCAGCATGTCACCTTTATATTCCACGGCAAGAATGCGATCATCTTTCAGTTTTACCATGAAGTCAGGATAATGTTTTTGCTTCGGCAAATCCAACCGGAAAGCGTCCGGATGCTGGCTTGGATTCCTGATCCAGTATGCCACTTCCGCCGTCTGGTCTATCATCTGCGCGCATCGAAATTCATCACCTTGCTCGCCCTTGCCATCAAACTTCACGATATTGTCCGGGCCGAGATAGTGTTTGGAGAACTGATATTTTTGCGGAATGTGTTTGGGCAGGTCCCAGAACATCCCGTCCCTGAACTCAAAACCTTTTTCCAGCGACACCTCGACTTCCGCTTCCGGACTGAACAGGTACATCTGATGGGCGTTTTCCCGCTGGGCCATTTTGTACGCGGCGAGGCGTTCCCTGATTTTTTTTGCCAGACGAAATCTTAGCACCATGAGGTCCGCCAGGGCGATACCACGATGGACCGTCAGGTAATTAACAACCTTTGCCAGCCAGTCATGCAGATCGGTCTGGGCAATCATCGGATCACAGACCAGACGATCCAGATTGCGGACCAGCTGCTGCGGCGTCCATTCGGTCACGCCGCCGGTAGGGTCAAGCCCGCCCTGGCTTTGTGCTGTGCGATAGGTCACCTGTGTTGAGTTGAGATATATCTCAAAGGCATTGGCGACCTGCTGGTCACCAAACTCGTGTGCCTCGAAACGAACATCACAATCTTCCAGCGACCAGTCAAAATACTCCATCAGGATGTCTGTTTCGGCAAACTCCAGTTCACCCTGAATACGGGTCATCAGCCTGCCAACCCTGAAGGGCTTGCCCTGTTCAGCCGGGCTGGCAAGGGCGGCGTTATCTGTGACATATTCTGCCAACTCTTCGGAGAATGTTTCCGCCATCTTCCCGGGCAACATGTCGCTGACCTGTGTGATCTCACTGGCGCTTGGCAGCCCCGATATTTCCAGAACAGCCTTGCCGTTTTCATCCGCCTTCAGCTTTATTTTGGTCGGGGCAATCTCGGCGACACGGGTGAGCAGGCTGGCGGAAATGTCGAGTGCCACGCGCTTGTGCGGTCCCTGCCGTTTGGGGGCGAACATGCCGATATTCAGGTCTTCCTGAACAATCTCGACCGCATCGGCAATCTCACTCTCGGTGAAGCCCATACCCTCGAGTTTTTCAACCACTTCCTTGGCCGCTTCGCCGCTAAAGCCGCCGGATATGACGTGGGCATAGGCCTTGTTCAGGATGGCTGACTCCCGTGCCTTTGCATAAGGCATTCTCAGCACACGGCCCAGTAATTGTTCAACAGCAACGGCGCTGCGCACATTGGCAACGGAACAGAAAACATAGGCGAAGGAACAGTCCCAACCTTCTTTCAGTGCTTCGACCGTGATGACATGGCGCACGGGACAGGCCGGATCGAACAGGTCAATGTCATCAAGCTCGCGTTGCGTGCCGGTGGCAACGGCAATCTGTTCCGGCGGAATGTTGTGAACATCCAGCAAATGCTGCTTCAGCAGGTCAACGGGCACGGCCTCATTTTTCTTCGTGGCCTGATACAGAACAATCGGGCGGATTAGGTCTGCGTCTTTCGCGGCCTCTTCTTCCAGTGCGGCGCGGTTATGGATTGCGCCGGTCACGGCACCTTCCCAGGCGGTGTGCTCCTCCAGCCGGATCGGCATTTTTATCATTTCCTCGGCTTTCAATTCGAGCGCCGAGGCGGAGTGAATGGTGTTGGCGTTGCTCAAGGGGGTTGCTGTGAACTCGATCACCGCAGCGGGGTTGACCCGCTGCTGCATGTCGCGAGTCAGCCCGGTCATGGCGTTATGGGCTTCGTCCACAATCATCAGCGGGCGGTGCACATGCAAAAGATTGGCAAAGGAGAACCGGATATCGCCCTTGCCGGGCCCGTCATCCTGTCGCTCGAGGCCCGGGGCCCCGGGGGAGACATGAGTGAAGTGGTTTTCCAGCATTTCATGATGGGCATAGACCTTGCGGCCTTCGGTATTTTTAACCCGCAGGGACTGGATGGTGCCGACCACGACACAGAGTTTCGAGGCAAGGTCATGGGGCAGGATGGTGGTGAAATCCTGAATGTCGAAAACGCGCACTTGCCCGCCAAAGGCATCATCCAGTACCTGACGATAGGGGTGGCCGGTTTTCTTCAGGGCCTCAACCGTCTGTTGGCGGATGGTATTGGTGGGCACCAGCCACAGGACCAGCGGAAAGTCTTTTTCCAGCCAGGCCTCTTTCGCCACGGATATGGCGTGTGCGGCAAGAATGGTCTTGCCGCCGCCCGTGGGCAGGCGCAGGCAGGCATAGGGCACCTCCGGCAGGTCGGTCAGCGGGGCATATTCCCCGGCCAACTGGCCAAGGCGTCGGGATTGTTCCGGTGTGCCTGTGACCTGTTTGTAGGCATCTGTAGGGCCGGAGATACGGGCTTCTTCCAGAAACTTGCGTAATGTATCCAATGCGACTTGCTGATAATTTTTCAGTTCCATGGTCTCAGCGCCCTTTCACATCATACGGCGTCTGCCGGAAGGTGATGTTCAGTTTCTTCAGGGTTGCCGGGGACAGGGCAGAGCGCGCGGCATAAACCGTCAACGGGCCAGCAAAATCTTTTGGCGCCCCTTTCAGGATTTCCTTCAGGGTGATCCGGGTGAGGACATTGCCGCCGCCAATGGATTTATCCGCGAGGATACCATTATAGAGCAGGGCGACACCGCGACCGTCCGAGACACCGAGAAAGGCTTTGGGTTTTTTCGGGGCCGTCCAGGGGGATTTTGTTTCGGCAAACCAGATATGCGCCGCCAGTAGCGGGAATTTGATGTCCTGACGGATTTGTCCGTCCTCAGTGAAGACCGGCTCGCCCAGTTTGTAGAAGTGGAAGCCGCCACCGCCCTGCCAATTGACGGCTTTGGAAATGCCGCCCTGTTCACCGTCGATGACTTTTTTCAGGCGTGGCTGGCAATGGGTGACGGCATGGTCGCCCAACTCAATGCCGATATAACGGCGGCCCATTTTCTGCGCCACAGCCGCAGTGGTGCCGGAGCCAAGAAAGGAGTCGAGGACAAGGTCACCGGGGTTGGAACCCACCTGTAGAACTCGCTCTATTAGCTTTTCTGGCTTTGGCGTACCAAAAACCTCTAATCCAAAAAGTGCAACAATTTCCTTTTTTGCTGCTTGAGTATGGCCTGCTTCGTCATAATGCCAAACTGTCTGAGGCACTACACCTTGTTTTACGTCAATAAGAAATCGTTTCTTCTGTGGTATCGCATCTCCTTTTTGGCCCCACCATATCTGATTATCTTGATCTAGTTTCCGAAAATTCTCTTCACTTATTGTCCAAAACCTTCCCTTAGGTGGACCTTTTATTATACGCCCTGCAGGGCTCGTCACGGAGTATGTTCCAAGGCTGTAGAAGTTCCGCGCTGATAGATCGCTTGTTTTCCACGGGCCACGCGGATCGTTATCAGGATTCTTGTATGCCTTGTCTTGTTTAGCAGTCCTCGGCATCAAGTTTGGCTTAAATGCCACTTCATTTCGAGCGTAGACAACGATATAATCATGATCGGATGAAAAGTGGCGTGCGCTTGACTTTGGGGAATAGTTTTTCCGCCAAACTATAGTGTCGATAAAATTCTTCCGCCCAAAGACCTCATCCATAATCACCTTGAGGTAATGGGCTTCCCGATCATCAATGCTCACCCAGATTGATCCGTCTTCGGAAAGCAACTCCCGCAACAGCTCCAGACGCGGCCACATCATTGCCAGCCATTTGGAGTGCTCCAGCGCATCATCATAATGCTCGAAGGCCGAGCCGGTGTTGTATGGCGGGTCAATATAGATGCACTTCACCTTGCCGGCATAATAGGGCAGCAGCGCCTTCAGGGCATCGAGATTATCCCCCTGAATGAGCATGTTGCCGGTATCCGCCGCGCCATATGACAGGTCCGGCACTTCTTCCAGCAGGCGATAGGGCACGCGCGCCGCAGCGCGGATATCCTCTTCCCGTGTTAACCAGTTCAGTGTCGGCATCTCTTGCTCGTCTTCTCTTTTTCTCTCTTCAAGCCCCGATCTCATAAGGGGCGCTGCGCCGGGGCGCAATTAGGGCCCGCGCCCCTGACCTGCTCCCTGACCCGCCCCTGACTTGCTCCTGGGCCGTCTCGATTTCGGTATGCACTATAGAGCGTTGCACAAGGGGGCCCATAAGTCCGGTCATGTTGCTGTTTTTACAGGGAAATCCTGTTTCAGGGGCGGGCCTCTTTACGCCTGAGCCATGTCACGGCTAATTTCCTGATAGAGACAGGGCAGGATACTCATGACCGATACTTCTGAAACACCTGAAAAGGAAGACGCACCCAAGCCAAAGGCCGCGTTCAATGTTGGCGCGTTCATGCTGGCGTTCCTTTTCGTCTGGATCGTGTTTGATAATATGGCGCTGGGCCTGCTTGTCGGGCTTTTCGCGGCAGGCGGGTCCCATGCGGCGCAAACAGCGGCTGGCAAGAACGCCGAGAAGGGGTGATCGACTGGCTTTGGCGAAGCCTCTTGGGATGTGGCTCAGGCCCATAAGCGATTAGCAGAAATCACGCTTCTGCGGGTCTTTGCGCCGCAGCTTGCTTGTGCTTAATTCATGTGTAGAGAACTAACCAGAGGGGAGTGGGTGACGATGCCTTCATTGAAACCATTGATTGTTGCCGGTGCGGCGGCAGTTGCTTTAACGCCAGCACTGGCAAATGCGGCAGGCGGCGGTGGTGAGCCGATAAAATATTTCGCGATTGGCGCAGGGCTCAGCGTGCCGGATGACACCGAGCAGGACACAAATCTTGCGCCATTTTCCGGTGCCAATAATTTCACGCTGCCGGATGGTTTCGACACCAGTTTCGACCCTGGCTTCAATGTCGGGGCCCTGATCGGCTACAAGTTCAATGATTACTGGCGCGTGGAAGGGGAGTATCGCTATTCTTCGGCAGATATCGACGCCACCACGACGCGCGGCCAGTTCAATGTGCCGACATCGGCGAACCCCGGCGGCACGCTGACGGCAAACTCAGGCGATGCCAGCGTTCATGCGCTCTTTGCCAACGCTGTACTGGACATCAACATGGCCAATAATCTGCTGCCCTATATCGGTGCCGGGATCGGCTATGCGGATGTGGAGATTTCCGGCCTTGGCGCTGATGAAGGGGAAGGCGTCTTCGCGTATCAGGTGTTCTCCGGCCTTGATGTGAAGATGGACGACCAGTCCTGGATTGGCGCGCGTTTCTCGTTCATGAATACGGGCGATTTTGCCTATGATCCCGTTGGGCTCGACACTGTCGGCGGCGCGTTTACGCTGAGCGAGGGGCAATATGCGTCTTTTGACCTTACGATCGCCTATCGTCGCAAATTCAAATAAGCGCGCGGTTGCGGCTTTCATGCAGCGGGCCTGCGTCAACAGGTATGGTTCTTGCCCGGTGAGGCAGAGATGTATGTAACCGCAGAAGAACGCCAGCCCCTTGGCGGGGGCGTGAGCTTCCTGCTGCCGATGCTGGCCGCCGGCACTGGCACGGGCTTGGCTGTTGGCCTCTCGTTACCGGAAGTTGTCACAACCGTGCTGGTCATTGTGGGACTTAATTTCCTTTATCTGTGGCGGGCCAGCAAGCCCGTCAGTTCCCTGATTGCTGCTGTGGCGGTTGCCATGGTCGTGACGGTCAGCCTGCATTTTGCCGGGGTTGGCTGGCTTGTGATACTGGCCTGGATCTGCCTGCTGGCATTTGAAGGGGCGGCCACGGACAATCCGGATGCGTTCTGGTCTGTGCCTTCCTGGCGCGCTATTTTTGCGCGTCTGAGCAGTCTGCCGATCATGATTGCCGTTGTTGCATTTTTGGCCGGGCTATTATTCCTGATGCTGACAGCTGTCTTTCAGGCGAGCCTGACACTGGGAGACACTCGGCTGGGCGGTGACGCGATGCTACAGACCTTGGCGGAGCAATGGAACAGGTTGGCGTTGGCCATGGCCGGGTTCATTCTGGCAGGGCTGGTTGCACTGGTGCGTAGTCAGCGCGCGCTGGTCGGGGCGGTGCGTTATGCCGTGATGCTGGCAGGCCGTTACTTGCTGCCGGTTTTGAGTGTCATCAGCCTTGCTTTTCTCGTTAGTGCGATAGGGAACCCGGTTTATACGCAAGAAACACGGACGGCCGGTGTGATGATGTTCGCCATTACTTTACTGGTCACAATCATACTGGTTTATGCGGACGGCTCCAGCAGGTTGCCGCCATTATGGATACAATTATCGCTTTGGCTGTCCGGGCTTACCTTGGCGTGTCTGGCAACAGTATTGGCGGCAGGCTTGTTTGGAAGTGCGTCGGGAGACGAAACAGTTGTGACCTCTGATCAATCACCGATCTCTGTAATGATTATCGTGCTTGCAACCCTTGGCCTGATGGTTTCATTGATGTCAGGATTATTTTACAGGCAGAGCCGTTGGCTACCGTTGCTGCCGCATCTGAACAGGGTACTGGTCCTGATAGTCGGCTTTGCGCCGTTGATGTCACTTCTTTTCTGAAAGTATGCGGCTTCTGTCAGGCCGGTTCCTTTTCTTTCCTGACCGTCTCTGACATGATGACCTTGCGATGCGGGCCGCGATAGTCGGCCACACCCTCCGTCAGGGCGTAACAGGCCAGCCTGACAGTCAGCGGGATTTGCACCTTCTCGCCGTCGCGCTCACCTTTTTCATAATACTGGATCATACGCCGTTTCAGCCCCAGCGCATGAGCGGCGTCTTTCTGGGAGAGGCCCATGGCCTTGCGCCATTTCTTGAAGTCACCCGGTTCCATATCCATCCCAATCATGATCCCGTTACAGCGCCTATATCGTGCAATTATTGCGCTTTTGTTACAATGTTCATGAGTATTACGGTTAATCAGCAGTGTGTCTCCCGCAAGCCTTTGTTATTGCTTGATGATTCGGAGTCCGGGAATGTTGAAAATATACCACACTAGCCATCTTTAATTGTTAAGCTATCTGGCTTATATCTTATAGTGCCGGGTAACCGGCTATGGCGATAAATCGCGTTCGTAATAAGCGGATTGGACCCGGGGGCGGTACCCGGCGGCTCCACCAGAATACCCGGCCTGGTCTTCGGATCGGGTCTTGTGGCGGGGCCGAAACAGGATCGACAAACGTGTAAAGGCTCTGCTTTCGCCCGGATGATCTCCGTTATTGGATCACAATTATAGTTGCAAATGACAACTACAAGGAAGAGTTCGCTCTCGCTGCGTAACGCAGCGCGAGTTACTCGCACTAAACTCCTAGGCCCTTTCCAGGTCTAGGCGGGGCCTCCGGGAGCCTGGCAACAGAATCCCGGGTTTCACCTTACAGAGATAGTTGTTCAGCCTACAAAGGCTTTTTCGACGACAAATGTGTCCGGCTTTGCATTTGACCCTTCTGTCAGACCTGCCTTCTCGGTCAATGCCTTGGTGTCATTGATCATTTCCATGGAGCCACAAATCATGACGCGATCTGTGTCCGGATTGAGGGGCGGCAGACCGAGATGTTCAAACAGAGCACCTGTTTCAATCAGGTCAGTGATACGTCCCATATTGTCTGACTGTTCGCGTGTTGTCGAGGCAAAGTATTTAATCTTTTCACGAACAAACTCTCCGATCAGAGGATCATCCGGCAAGCTTGCAATCAGATCACGGGAATAATTGAGTTCAGCCACCTCACGGCATGTGTGGGTGACAATCACTTCCTCGAATTTCTCGTAAGTTTCCGGGTCTCGCACCAGGCTGGCAAATGGGGCAAACCCTGTGCCTGTTGAGAACATGTAGAGGCGTTTACCCGGCAGGAGGGCATCAAGCACCAGCGTACCTGTCGGCTTTTTGCCAAGCAGGATTTCGTCACCAGGTTGAATCTTTTGCAGGCGTGACGTGAGGGGGCCGTTTTCGACTTTGATGGAGAAAAACTCCAGTTCCTCATCCCAGGCCGGGCTGGCTACAGAATAAGCGCGCAAGATGGGTTTACCGTTGTCGCCGGGCAGACCAATCATGACAAACTCGCCGGACCGAAAGCGGAAGCTTGGCGGGCGGGTGGTGCGGAAAGCGAATAAACGATCTGTGTAATGCTTGACGCTGAGAACTTTCTCCAGCGTCGGAGCATTCGGATTGATTTTCGGTTTTTCCATTGTTGCTGCCTGTGTCATTATCGCCCACTTTCTGCATTAGGCTTACGTTGCGTTGCAGCATATAAGCTGCACAAGACAGCAACACAAGAATGTCGGGCTGACGAAACTGTGACTGCCTTGTGAAAAATCATGGGTCGGGATTGAGAAAACCTGATCAGGGGCTCGTCTTGCGGTAACCGGTACTTTGAATGGCTTTTTACCAATAATAGGACAACGCCACGCTGTTTTCATGGGCTTTATTGTATTCCGATTTCAGCCGGACATCCCAGTCCGTTCCCTGTCCAAGCCGCAATTCGGCAGTAAAGCTGTTTTCGAGGTGTTGGGGGCCATCAATCTGTTGCAGGCTTTTACCGCTGAGGCTGGCAGCCCAATTGTCGCCCGCTGTAATGATGCCGCCTGAAAGGCCTGCCTTGAAGGAACTGCCATTGGTGTCGAGTGTCGTTACGCGACCTGTGGCAAAACCATAAATGGCTGTTTGATCACCCATCATCGCTGCTTTGCCGATGCCGCCCTCTGCATAGGCCACAAGGCAATTACTGCAGCTCAAATCGCGCTGTTCAGCGCCAAGGCGGATTTGCCAAGCGTGTTTCTTATCTTCCGGCAATGTCGTTGCTGAAACATTGAGTGCTGAAATTTTCAGGACTTCCATTTGGCGCAGAAAAACATCGTCGTCGGTGATTACCACTTTTGTATCGACCATGGATAACTCTGAGAAGGGAGGTGTGGCGGCCGTATTGGACAGAAAATCGTAATATGCTGGTCGAATGCGCAATTCCACGCCAGCGCCCAATTTTGTATTGTCAAATGCACGCAACTGAAGCGTTGTCGCGGGCTGACCTTCATGCGGCGCCGGCGGATTTTCAGTCTTGGTCTCGCCACTTGCCGGCAAGGAAATTCGAGCCAGGAGCATACTGTTTTTATGTGCTTTGGAGTCAGGTTCAGTGTCATCCAGTGCGTAGGCCGCATAATCAAGAGAAACATTCAGTATATTGATCCGTTGACCGTCTGAAAGACTGGCATCGTTGAGCAGAGCAAGGCCGTCTCTGCTTTTGAGAACTTCATCCGCAATAGACTTTTCCAGTGGAGACAGCCGGGCGTATCCTTCCCGGAACCTGGCTTCTCTGGAGGAGAGGCGCACAAAAGACTTTACCAGAGGGTCCTGATTCTCTTGGCCGCTTGCAAGTCGTTGAAAAATATCGACCGGCACAACCCAGGGCTTCATGTCATCAATCAGGTCTGGTTCCAAAACCAGATTAAGCAGATCAGCCACATAGTATGCACAGTTCTGTCGTAAGAAATAATAGGTGTTATGGGCATTCATCAGCTCCCATATATGTGCCTGCAGAAATGATACTTCCCAGTCGCTCAAGTTCAGTCTGTACTCCCAGATATCGCGGAGCTGATCATCCCTGAAGCGATTATTATGGTGGAAGAATTCTAGTGACGAGTAAGTGGACTGATAACCGCCAAAGAGGCCCCTGACGACATAGAGCAGAGCAGGGTCCTCTTCTGAAGATTGAGCGCCATAATTGATGGCGGTTTCCAGAAGATCCTGGGGATCGGTCGGGTTGCTGCCATGGAAACGTAACATGAGATGGCCGTAGACAGAGCCGGGATTGGACAGATACCCCGAAGCATAAATGGCGCTGACCTCTTCAATGGGGCTGTCACCTACCCATGTCTTGAACCCTTCACATTCCTGGTAGGGATTGCCAAAATCACGGCCAAGCTCACGCGCAAGCCAAAGGGCGCGTGCCGGAAACCGGCAAAGAATAGAGGCATCAGACTTTGGAGAAGTTGCTGCCTGCGCAATAAGGAGGCGCACAGTTTCCGTGAACTCGGCTTCCGGATCAGTTCTGCCCATGGAGGTGATGAAAAAATCGGGGTTGCTGATGTTGCTTTGAAACGATTTTTGGAAAAGGTCAGTTTTGTACTGACCTAAATGCAACCATGTCGGATTGTTGTGCAGGGACTGCCTGGCGACGGGAGACTGTTCTTCGATTATTTCCGCGTTCACAGAACATGTAACGAAGGACACCAGTACTGCTAATATCGTGATGCAGGTTCTGAACATCATGGTTGTGAGTAGCGTAAAATCTGCTGACATAAAAACAGGGGCGCTGATGGCCCCTGTTCCTGAATGAACTGAAGGTCAGCTTATGCCTGGCAGACGGCGGCAGCTTCTTCTGAAGCATAGTAAAGGGCTTCAGACTTCTGGTTATAGCTCATTGTCTCGAATTCCGGGCTTGCCATTCTTTGTGCAGCAGACTGGCGAACGCTCTGTACAAACGCAGGCTGTGTTTCGGCTGAGCAACCAGCAAGGCTTGAAAGTGCTGTGAGGTTTTCCCCTTCACCGCGCGCAATTTCTGTTTCAAGCTGTGCATAAGACTTCTGGATGAACATCGCGCTTCTAACATTGCTGAGGCCGGAGCATGTATCCGGAGAAGAAGCAGCAGAGGTTACAGCTGTTGTCCCAAGGTCCCAGATGATGTTTGAGATACCGGCACCCAGTTCCAGATTATCATCAGGGAAGATCATGGCGCCGATGCCGCAATCAAGCCATGGATTTGGCGCATCACGCATTGGAGAGTTTTGGGCAGATGCTGTGCCAGCAACGATAACTGCGGCTGATGCAACTATTGTAGAGATAAGTCTAATCATGATGAGGGTGTCCTCTTGAAGTGCATTTTCACAAATGAAGGTGGAGATGTACTCAAAGCAACTCCCCCTCACTTAACCATAGGCATGGTTGCGAGCAGAGGCAAGTCGCAGAGGGGCCACACTTGCTCTTATATTTCAGCCTACGGAGTCGAGATGAGAGAATGTTATATCATTACAAGAATCGCGCAAATTCATGCAAATAGCTGATATTCCTACAAAAGGTCGTCTGCTTCCTTGAATTTCATCGCCAGGTCTTCGGCCACAGCTTCATGGGTGATCCAGCCATCGGCGACGTTCAGGCCGCGTTTCAGGTGGCGGTCCCGGCGCAGGGCATCTTTCACGCCGCGATTGGCGAGGTTGACGGCGTGCGGAAGAGTGCGGTTGTTGAGCGCGAGCGTAGAGGTGCGGGCGACAGCGCCCGGCATGTTCGCAACGCAGTAATGCACGATGCCATCCACCTCGAAATAGGGGTCCTGATGGGTGGTCGGTTTTGATGTTTCAAAGCAACCGCCCTGGTCGATGGAAATATCCACGAGCACAGCACCTTTCTTCATGGTGCCGAGCATTTCGCGGGTAATGAGCTTTGGTGCGGCAGCGCCGGGAACGAGCACAGCACCAACCACAAGGTCAGCGGTCTTGATGGCTTCGGCCAGGGCGCCTGCGGTGGAGTAGACTGTTTGTATGCGGTTGCCGAAGATTGTGTCCAGTTCTTCCAGCTTGGTGATGGAACGGTCAAAAACAGAGACATCAGCGTGCATACCAACGGCCATCTGGGCGGCATTATAGCCTGAAGTACCGCCACCGATGATGACGACCTTGCCTGCCTCGACGCCCGGGACACCGCCCAGCAATACGCCGCGGCCACCGGCGGCCATCTGCAGGCAGGCAGCGCCGACCTGGATCGACATGCGACCGGCAACCTCGCTCATCGGCTGCAACAGAGGCAGGGTGCCTGCGTCAGATGTGACGGTTTCATAGGCGACAGCCCAGCAGCCGGATTCGGCGAGCGCTTCGGCCTGTGGTTTGTCAGCGGCGAGGTGGAGATAGGTGAACAGGGTCTGGCCCTCGCGCAGCATGGCACATTCATGCAGCTGCGGTTCCTTCACTTTCACGATCAAATCGGATTCCGCGAAGATCTCTTCCGGCGTTTTGACGATCCTCGCGCCTGCTGCCTCATATTGCTCATCAACGAAGTCGATGGCGGCGCCGGCGTTGGTTTCGATCAGTACCTCATGACCGGCACGGGTCAGTTCCAACACGCTGTCGGGTGTCAGGCCGACGCGAAATTCCAGTGTCTTGATTTCTTTGGGGCAGCCAACGCGCATGAGAGTCTCCTTCCCGGTCTTGTGTTTGCGCCTGTATATCGACGAATGCGCGGATTTGCTATTGGCAAAAGACCACTATTGCACGAACTGCCGCCATTGCAGAAATACGCGATGACCTGCTTTTAAGCCTTGAAAATCGGGTGATTTCTGCTTGGTTCTGCCCAACAATTTGAGATGATTGACCCCCGGCGGGTG
>JALEGJ010000100.1 GCA_022763115.1 Aquisalinus sp. | reverse complement strand
CAGAGGCCTCAAACATTTCCGCGAAATCATCCACGGAAGGGGATAGTGTTTCAGACAAACGTCTTCTCCAGTCATATAGCTTTCTTGCCAACCGGTTGGCCCCAAAGGCGTCCGGCGGTCTTCCCTCTCCCTTGAGCCCCGTGAAAATACAGGATGGATCAGGCGACAAGCTGGTGTTTAGTAATGATGGCAGCACAGCACGAGATTGACAGTCACACACAAAACGATGCCGGACTGTCCATAAAGCTCATCATCAAGCTGTAGGCTGACCCTCCATCGCGCTCTTCATCAGAGCTTTGTCAATCTCACGACGCACCGCCGTGAACGCAGCGTCTATATCCAACATGGAAGTATCAATCAAGTGCGCATCCTGTGCGGCTTTCATGGGCGCTGCTTCGCGTGTTGAGTCACGTTTATCGCGCCGCTTGATGTCTTCAAGCACCTGTTCGTAAGAGACAGAACTGTCACGCTCGTTCAACTCTTTCCAACGCCTCTCAGCCCTTACCTCCACAGCGGCATCAATGAACAACTTTACCGTCGCATCCGGGCATACAACTGTACCGATATCACGCCCATCCAGAACAGCCCCTTTCAGGCCATTCGGAGGACTGGCCGCGAAGCTGCGCTGAAACTCAAGCAAGGCATCCCGCACTTCCGGAAGCGCCGCAACCACCGAGGCAGCACGACCCACATCAGGCGTGCGGATGTCGGCCCCGTCCAGCTGTTCAAGCGTAAACGCCTTTGCGGTCGCCTCCGCATCCTCAACATCGCGCGGCGACAAGCCCCTCGACAACATCACCCAGCCAACCCCGCGATAAAGAGAGCCGGTATCCAGATAGGCGAGGCCGTAAAAACTTGCCAGGCGGCGCGACAGCGTTCCCTTGCCGGAAGCCGCAGGCCCATCCACAGCGATGATGATATTGTCACTTTTCATAGGATCAGGTTTTAGGCAGCCTGTACGCAAACATGCAAGCGCCGCTGCATTACTTCACGCCACAGGACAGAACGGTCTCCTCAGGCTGGTCGCAAACATCCGGCCAGCCAAACTGCTCCCAATATGAGGTCAGCCCTACCTGTTCCGCAAAAGCGACAAACGCCGGATGTTGTCGTGCTTTTTCACCATATGGGCCCCAGATGGCATAATAGATCAGCGGGTCAAACGCAGCCCGATTTTCAATATAGAGACGGAAGCCGCGCTCTACTTCACCGACACGCACCAGAAAATAAGGTATGAAAATTTCGGTTTTTGGGCGATAAGATGCCGCATAGTCATCTGTCAACTGAACAGCCCGGGCGCGCAATGCCTCATCACCGAACAGGCCCTGCCCCATGATAGCGCGTTCAGCCTCATCAAACCCCGTCGCCATACCACGCATGCCCAGCGCAATATAATTGGCAGAAGCCTGTAAATCGCCTTGTTCCCCGGCTAATTCCGCCAACTGCAAGCCACTCGGTGCATAACCAAGCTGAAAAACCCTCATTGCACGGCGCTCTGCTTCTTGCGTCTCGCCGATCATCCAGCTGACAAGAGACTGCATGTGCAGCCCTACCAGAGCCACAGGATCACGCTCGACGACGAAGGAGAACCGCCGATCTGCTTCGCGAATTTTGCCAACCGCCACATTCCCGATCCCGTACCAGAGATTGGTGTTGATGTTGTTGGGGTCCAGCGACAGTGCCTTGTCGAATTGCCGTTTCATATTCGCATAGTCACGACGCTGAAGGTATATCCAGCCAAGAACGGCATATGGGTCAGCCATGGCGGGGTCGATCTGTATGGCACGGCGCGCATTCAGTTCAGCCTGCGTATAGGTTTCCTTGAAATCGACAAGCCTGTATTGCGGCATCAGGGCATGTGCTGCGGCGAGGCCTGCCCAGGCCGGAGCATATTCAGGATCCAGACGAACAGCTTCTTCAAATGATGCTATGGCACGGGGTAAATTATCACCAATTCGCGCCCCCAGAAACTTCTGGCCGATCAGATAGGCGGTGTGTGCTTCAAGATCATCTGTCTGACGTTTTGCGAGCACGGCCTTTTCCGCGCCTGTCAGCACTACCTCCAGATTACTGGCGACCTGCGTTGCGATAGTCTCCTGCATATCAAAAATATCAGACACTGATCCGTTAAATGCCTCTGACCAGATGACCGCATCGTCAGCGGCGTTTATAAGCCGGACAGATACGCGCAATTGCTCAGCTTGCTTGCGAATAGACCCTTCAAGAACGTGCTCCACACGCAACTCGCTCGCAATCTCTCTGATAGAAAGTTCACTACCCTTGTAAGCGAAGGATGAGGTGCGCCCCGGCACGCGCAAGTCCTGAATGGTCACCAATGCATTGAGAATTTCCTCTGCCACACCATCAGAAAAGTATTCCTGATCCTGCGCTTCACTTTCGTCGGCAAATGGCAACACGGCCACAGATGGCGCATCGGAGGCTTGAACAGCATTCGTAACAGGGGTTGTTTCTTGCTGCAGCTGTTCCTGTCTAACCACTTGCTGCCGATCAATCAAAACGGTGTCTGCCGGGAAAAACGTATCAAGACCAATAATCGCAAGTATCAGGCTCATGACGCCAAAGAGTATTACATCCATCCTGCTCCAGGCATAACCCGAGGCGAGCTCTTCGGGGGTGGCTGGTTGTGTAACAACAAGCCCATCCTCCTCATAATCGTAACGCCATGACAAAAACGCACAAATCGGCAGGCCAATGAAGATCAGAAAATCTATAAACGCCGCAAAGGCTGGGGGCAAGCCGAGCGCCGGGGCTGCGAAATCCGTAAAGCGGCTTATCAGCCAACCTACAATAATATAGATTGCTACCACGCGAAGCACATTGCGCCGCAACAGTTCCTTGAATAGTCGTATCAGCATTTTCAGCCCTTAGCTGCAGTCAAAGGCGTTTTGCCCGTCCTGCGAAGCAGATTTGCCTCGGCACTCTACAGGCCAGCCATGGACTTCCCAATACTCTACTAAACCAATATTTTCGGCAAATGCAGTAAAGTCAGGATGCTGACGCGTCGCTTGCCCGAACGGACTCCATAGAGCAACCCAGAAGGGCAGATCCACTGCGAAATGATTTTGCGCGAACAGGGTAAGAGCCAGTTCAGGCTCCTCCAGTTGAACAAGATAAGCTGGAAAATGAATGCGATTGGCATAATCACCACCGGACAGAGCCTGTTCAATGAGCCTCACAGCGGGATCGCGCTGATTTTCAATCCCTGCCAGGCCATTCACAAGTGTTTCAATTTCATCCGTGGTAAAATCATTTGCCAGACGGCTTCGTATATGACTGGAAGTGTATCTCCTCGCAGCTTCTACATCTCCCTTCAGACGGGCAACATCACTCAACGGCAGGTTAGCACCACCAAAGCCAAGATCATATGCTGTTTGCGCACTTTTTTCAGCAGCCGAAACATCGCCCAGCATAAGATAGGCGGTGGCCAGAAAAAAGTGTGACAACGGCTGAACCGGATCAGCTGCGACCAGCTTTTCCAGAAGCGGCAGTGCCTCATCTGCCCGACCTACAGCAAAAAGTCCGTTCGCATATCCCTGAAGAACCTGCAAATCATCAGCATCAAGTTGCATTGCCCTGTCAAAATGTTCCTGCATGCCAAGATAATCACGACGGTGCACAGCAATCCAACCAAGTGCGGCATGTGCCTGCGCGAGGCCAGGCCTTATTGCAACAGCACGTAAAGCACTTAGTTCAGCTTCTGATAATTTCTCCTTATGATCACCAGGATGTGGCAAAGTAAGTAGCCGCACATTGGCAAGCAATGCGTGTGCATGCGCAAACTCCGGGTCGAGCGTGACCGCTTCGTTCAGGAGCTTAATAGCTTGCGCTGTATTATCAGGAGAAGGTTCTGTCACAAGGTAACGAGCTTGCAGGAAAATTTCCCAAGCCTCGCTGTTATTCGTTTTGACTTCACTGATCGCAGCATCCCCCTTTTGCCCGAGCAGAAGCTGCATCTCCCCCGTTATCTTCCTGGAGATATCCTCCTGTACGGCAAAAACATCTTCCAAAGACCCGTCATAAGTGTCAGACCACAGATGGAATCCAGTATCAGCCTCAATCAACTGGGCAGTTATGCGCACTCTGTTATCCTGCCTGCGAACGGACCCTTCCAGAAGGTACGCAACATTGAGCGTTTGCCCGATTTCCCGCAAGTCGATATTTTTGTCCTTGAACGCGAATGAAGAGATACGCCCGGTTACCCTCATGCCATCAATATTATTCAGTCCATTGATAATTTCATCCGTGATACCGTCTGCAAAAAAAGCCTGATCACCTTCTCTGGAGAGATCAGCAAAGGGGAGCACAGCGATACTGTTTTTCTCAGCCGCAGATACGGATACAGCACCAGCGCCTATTACAGAAGGATTAACCGACTCGGGCACCGACAGACTTGTATCCTCAGCCTCCTCGACAGAGACAATCTGTGGCAAAGCCGTAGTCTGTTCTTTTGTATCCGGGCGAAACCAGTCCAGCGCAACCATTACAAGCACAACGCCGACCGCAGCAAACAGGCCGATGTCCAGAGTAGTGATTTGCCGCCCGCCTTCCAGGGACTGGACCGCTTTTTGTTGCCCTTTCTGCTTCAGGGCCCATGCAATCAAGAGAACTATCGGTAAGCCGGAGATCAGAATGAACGCCGCAGCTGACAACACCCATTCCGGCAATTGCAGTGCTGGCCCCATCACTTCCGCAATCTGCATCACGATCCAGCCAATCATAAGATAGGCTAATGTGACCCGAAACAACGGATGCTTTTGCAATTTTTGCCAGAGGTTACCCATGCCTAGCTCTTCAAAGCTGTCTTTTGTATCAACCGCCCCCCAACGGCTCCTTAAAGTCAGGGATACTATACAACATTTTGCAACGCGTCATACCGCTATCGTCACATCGGTCACAGCTCTCATGATGGCATAGATAACTACGCGCCGAGCTTGTTCATGAGGTCCAAAAACCCGGGAAAAGACGTGGCAATCATCTCCGTGCTGTCAATCGTAACAGGTTTGACGCTCGCCAACCCCATTACGAAGAAACTCATCGCAATACGGTGATCGAGATGCGTCTCGACAGAGCCGCCCCCAGAGACATTACCGCCCGTCACGGCCAGCCAGTCCTCACCTGCCTCATGCACAACACCATTGGCAGCGAGCCCATCAGAAATCGCCGACAGACGGTCCGATTCCTTGACCCGTAACTCCGCCAGCCCGTTCATTTTCGTGATGCCGCTGGCAAACGAAGCCGCAACCGCCAGTATCGGATACTCATCTATCATGGAGGGAGCTCTTGCGGCGGGCACCTCCACGCCATTAAGTTGCGAGTGTCGAACACGGATATCAGCAACTTGCTCACCACCAACCCGCTGCTCGTTCTGATAAGATATGTCCGCGCCCATTTCGATCAAAGTATCAAAGAGGCCTGTGCGAAGAGGATTGAGCAGCACCTGCTTCACGACAATATCGGAATCAGGAACGAGCAATGCAGCAACGACAGGGAACGCTGCCGATGACGGATCCGCCGGAACAGCAACGTCTGTGCCATGCAAGACCTGTTTGGGCGGCAGGGAAATCCGACGACCGCCTTCAGGCATCGGTGTAAAGTCGAGATCTGCACCAAAAGCCGTCAGCATACGCTCCGTGTGGTCACGGCACAGAACGGGTTCCTCCACGACTGTTTCGCCCGTTGCTCCGAGCCCGGCAAGCAAAACAGCAGATTTCACCTGCGCAGAAGCGACAGGCAGTCTATAAACGCCGCCTGACATAGGCGAAGCAGCAATCTCAACGGGCAGCCTTCCATTAGTATCCTCAGCTTGCAAACCAAACTGACGCAATGGATCCAGCACACGGCCCATGGGCCGCTTGCGCAAGGAAGCGTCGCCGTCGAACCTGGCGGCTATGCCCTGTCCTGCTGCGGCGCCGATCAGCAAGCGCACACCAGTTCCGGCATTGCCGGCAAAGATTGTGCGGCACGGCGCCTGCCACTGACCGCCCTCGACATGCCAAGTATCAGCTTTTTTTTCGACGGAAATACCAAACGCCCGCAAAGCCGCCGCCGTGCGCAACACATCATCGGAGTCGAGGAGCCCGGTAATACGGCTATGTCCTTGCGCCAGCCCGGCAAATATAAGCGCTCTGTGAGATATGGATTTATCTCCCGGTACACATACCTCGCCTGTGAGCGGGCTGCTTTTCTCTATTGTAAGGGTCATCAGGGTCGTCAATTCCAACTGTGGAAAAATGCGATTTTCTTTTTGACAGTGCCTGCCATGCGTGGCAACACCAGCGTTTGTTTTTGGCAAATTGATGGTGACCACGTGGCGAATGAAGACCTCGGCGT
>JALEGJ010000099.1 GCA_022763115.1 Aquisalinus sp. | reverse complement strand
GCCTGACGGGCAATACGCCCTGTTTCGAGGGTCAGCGTCCGGCCGGCCCATTCCATCGATTTACGAGTTATAGTGAACATATAGTTTTCTTTCGGTTTGACAGGTCACCGGATTGCGCCTGCCATCTGGTCGGGGACTTGCCCCGCTCGTCGTATGCTGCACCTGTTTTCTCTTGAGGAGCAGATACAAAAAAACGGACTGCCATCAGCCCGTTTTTTCTGGTGGCGTTGCTTAGCGGCGCAAGCCCAGCCGACTGATGAGCGACTGATATCGCTCCTCATCTTTGCCCTTCACATAGTCAAGCAGGCCGCGACGCTGGGACACCAGCTTCAACAGGCCACGACGTGAATGGTTGTCTTTTTTGTGCTCCTTGAAGTGACCGGTCAGGTTGTTGATGCGCTCGGAAAGGATCGCGATTTGTACTTCAGGGGAGCCGGTATCACCGTCTTTGACGGCATATTCTTTGATGAGCGCAGACTTGCGCTCAGGGGAAATAGACATGTTTTTCTCCGCGAATGCCATGAGTTTCGTAAGAAACACTCAGCCAGGGCATCGACCAGCCAAGCATTGGCGATGCGTATGGCGGAAACACCGGCAAAAGGCAAGCATCTGTTTTGGTGGGCCAGGCCAACCTGACATGATCGTTAAATTGACAGGCCCCAATAGATGACAGACTGTCTCGTTAATATCGCAAGGAGATTACCGATGAGAGTTTTTGCATCCACCCTGACGGCGTTTGCTCTGTCTGTTGCCCCTGTTATGGCAGAGGAATTGGACGTCGCCGGCGTCTGGCTCACGCAGTCCGGCGGCGGCAAGGTTGAAATCACTGACTGTGGAGATGGTACGCCTTGCGGTAACCTGGTCTGGGTGGACCCGGCAGAAGCGGGCCCGGGTATTGACGCCAATAACCCTGATCCTGAATTACAGGGCCGCCCTCTGGTTGGCATCCAGCTCGTCTGGGGGTTTGAGCGAAGCGGCGAAACATGGCGTCGTGGCAATATCTATGATCCGGAAACCGGCAAGACCTACCGCTCCACCCTCCGCCTGAATGACGACGGCACATTGCGCGTGCAGGGTTGTCTCGGTCCTATCTGCCAAAGCCAGATATGGACGGCGATTGAGGATTAAGTGGAACTAGATTGAAGGGGAGAAATTAGGTGAATTCACAAATTCAAATGGAACAGTACGCGATTGTCCGTCACGAAATGTTCGAGCAGATGAAGCTGCGTGATGACTGCATTAAATTCGTTGCGGTCGCGAATGCAGCAGTTGCGAGTTGGCTCATGACAAATCCAGTAAATGATAGTCAGCAGATCGTCTATTGGTTACCGTTATTGCTGACTTTAGTTTTTTTTGTGCGGTACCGAGTATTCTCGAGCCGCATACACATGCGGGGCATATATTCTCTGGAGCTGGAGAAGCAGCTTGGGCTTACCGACGGTATCGGCTGGCAGCATTATTGGAATGCGAACAGAGGTAATATTGTTGTACGCTCAGTTTCAACAACAGATTTTTTCGTCTGGATACTGTTGTTTCTGTCGGCGGGTTGGTTCGGCCTAACTTTCGCATAGTCACTTTCAACGAAGGTGTCCTAGGAGCATTTTAATATCTTATTCTTTGAAACGGTTATCTACGACTCGCATTGCGGATGCTTTCGCCGATGATGATGTTAATGCTAACTCCTCACAACCCAAGTTCTTTCCACATCTCATCGATGCGCTTTACGAGGTCCTCGTCCATTTTCAGGACTTCGCCCCATTCACGCTTGGTTTCTGGTGGCCATTTGTCCGTGGCGTCGAGGCCGATTTTGGAGCCGAGGCCGCTTTCCGGCGAAGCAAAGTCGAGATAGTCGATTGGCGTGTGCTCAATCACGGTGATGTCGCGGGCCGGGTCCATCTTGGTGCTGACGGCCCACCAGACATCTTTCCAGTCACGCGCATTAACATCGTCGTCCACCACGATAACCCATTTGGTGTACATGAATTGGCGCAGGAACGACCAGGCGCCCATCATCACCCGCTTGGCATGGCCGGGATACGCCTTCTTCATGGCGATGACGGCAATGCGGTAGGAACAGCCTTCCGGCGGCAGCCAGAAGTCCGTGATCTCCGGGAACTGCTGTTGCAACAAGGGAATGAAAACTTCGTTCAGGGCTTCGCCCAAAACACTTGGCTCATCCGGCGGACGCCCCGTGAAGGTGCTGAGATAAATCGGCTCACGCCGCATGGTGATCGCCGTGACAGTGAAGACAGGGAACTGCTCCACTGAATTATAATAGCCCGTATGATCCCCATACGGTCCTTCGTCAGCATATTCCTCCAGTGACACATGCCCTTCCAGCACGATCTCCGCTTCGGCGGGGACTTTCAGGGGCACTGTTTTGCAATCAACGAGCTCCGCCTTTTTGCCGCGCAGGAGGCCCGCAAACTGATATTCGCTCAATGTATCAGGCACGGGCGTAACAGCGGCAAGGATTGTGCCGGGGTCTGCACCCAGAACGGCAGCAGCAGGCAGCGGCTCTGACTTTTCCTTTGACCAGCGTTGGTGATGTTGCGCGCCGCCACGATGTTTCAGCCAGCGCATGATGGTTTTGTTTTTCCCGAGCCGCTGCATCCGATAAATGCCGAGGTTGAAATTATCCTCGCGCTTGTCGGACGGCCCTTTGGTGACAATCAGGGGCCAGGTGATGAGCGGTGCTGGCTCCCCCGGCCAACATGTTTGTATCGGGAGCTTATGCAGGTCAATGTCATCACCCTCCAGCACTACTTCCTGGCAGGGCGCGGTGCCAAACTTCTTTGAGGATGGCTTCATCGCCAGCACCTGCTTGGCGAGTGGCAGTAATTCCAGCGCGTCTTTCAGGCCACCCGGTGGCTCCGGCTGGCGCAAGAAAGCGAGCGTTTCGCCCACTTCGCGCAACTCTTCGCCCGTCTCCCGCGCAAGGTTTCCCATGGTGACGCCCATGGCGACGCGCTTCACCGTGCCGAAGAGATTGACCAGCACCGGCATATCAGATGGTGTGCCGTCTTCCATCACTGGCTTCTCGAACAGGACGGCGGGGCCACCAGTGTTCAGGAGGCGTGTCTGGATTTCCGTCATTTCCAGAACCGTTGAAACAGGATGTAACACGCGCACCAGTTCGCCTTCTGCCTCCAGCCGCTCAATGAACTCACGCAGGGAGCGATAGGGCCCTGCTTTTTTCGGGCTATCACTGGTGCTGGCGGGATCAGGTGGTGTTGATGCGTCGGGCATGGTGTGGCCTTTCTTTCTCCCCCAAGAGATAGCGCTTTTCGCCGCGATTGGAAGCGCAAGGCAGCCAGCTTCCTTGCGCGGCCTGTTATCGCTGATTAGACTTGGGTAGGCGTTTCGGGGCGGTCCATGAGTGAGAACAAAAAGAACGGTGCGAACATGGTAGCCATTATTGTGCTGACCCTGATCGGAACGGCTAACATCGGCTACGGTTTGTGGCGCATGACGCAAGGGGAAGAGCTCGCCCCGCCATTATTCATTGCCGCCACAATGTGCTTCCTGTTGGCAGCAGTGCTGCGTATGCGAAGTGTATGATCCGCCAATAGATCAAGATGCAGATTATCTCTTTTGGCGCAGGTGCCGTTCAACCACATTCCATTGTTCAAGGTTGGCAAGTGAATCGAAATTATCTTCGACGGTGCCCTTGTTTTTCAGATACTGTTCCAGCTTGCTTACGCGGAAAAATGCCAATGCTCCCATCACACCAAGAATAAGCGCTGCCACAGAAATCAGATCAATCGTCATGAGATTTGTCCTCCTCTCAATTTAGCCCTAAGGAGAGTGTAGGAGGGGATTGATGGATCATCAACGGCTCGCAAATGACATTTCGGTTGGAAAGCGCCTGCTGATTGCGGTGTTGATTGCTGCTGTGGTCACCCTGCCATTCTGGCTGACCCATGAGGAGCCGGTCACAGGGCCTGTTACTTTTGCTGATGAAAGTCGACAGGTCGGTGACGTGGTCGCCGTAAAATGTCCGTTCCGGATGCCGCGCCAGAATAATGCACAATGCTACCGCGCTTATGCGCCGCAGGACTGGACGGCTTATCAAGCTGGCGGTGATGGTGGGCCGTTGATCTCCATCCTCGCGCTGGTTTTGACTCCGGCAAATGGCGCAAGTGAACTTGACCCGTTTGTCTATCTGGAAGGTGGTCCCGGTTTTGCCGGTGTGCCTGCAGAATATAATGATTTTGGTGCGGATGGCTGGTTGCGTTGGGCTTATGAGCCCGTTCTGGAAACCGGCCGGGCCATGATCTTCGTGGATACGCGCGGCCTCGGATATTCCGAGCCGGCGCTGCATTGTCCGGCAGCGTTACGGGCGGCCTGGCAGGATCTGAAGCGCAAGCCGCTTGAGCGTGACCTTGGCTCAACGGTCTTTGATGCAGATACAGCTTGCTTCCGTGCGCTTGAAGCGCAAGGTGTTGACCTTGCTGCCTACCAATCCGACTACGCTGCACGTGATCTGGCGCTTTTACGCCGTGGACTCGGGATAGACCAATGGAACCTGTACGGTATTTCCTATGGTGCCCAAACCGCACTGAACCTGCTGAATGTCGACGAGGAAGGCGTACGCTCCGTTATTTTCGACTCCCCGTCTTATGATCGTGTTTCTGTCTTTCCGGACGATCAGGCGGCATTTGATCGTGTGCTGGACCAGGTCGAAATGCGCTGTGCGACCGGTGGTGATCTTGTCAATTGCGGAGAAGGGATAAAGGCGAAGCTGGTAGCTCTGCAGGCGCAATTAAGGGAAAAGCCTATCCCGGTTCGCGGTCAACCGTTTGGCAGCGCAGTCTATATGGGTGATCGTGAGGTGATGCTCGTCGTGCATGATGCACTGTATCAGGCCGATGGTCAGGAGCGAGTATTGCGCATTATCGAAGCTCTCTCCGATCAGTCTGCAAACTATATAAGTTCCCTTTCCAACTGGGCGATGGACTGGCATCAGACGCTATACTGGTCCTATTTGAATGAAGCGTTTTCCTGGCCAGTGCATCTCACGACCACCTGCCGTGAAAACGATCATGGCCCATCCTCCGGTGCATCCGAATGGC
>JALEGJ010000098.1 GCA_022763115.1 Aquisalinus sp. | reverse complement strand
TCATAGGACAGGCAGGCATTCCTGAATTGGACGATAGGCTCTGTCATCACTCTCAAACCGGCTTTTTACACGCCGCATACAAGCCTGATTCTGGGCAGGACCAGAGCCAATGCTGCTGACTTGCCCATCTTGTTCTACACATTACGAAGTTGCACCGGACAGGATTCCGTCTGACGGGCGATCTGTCAAATGCGCCTCCTGCGATCATGTCTGGAGTGTTGGCTCTACAGCGCCGCGCGCCTCGACCGGTTTTCAGTCCGCCCGGTATTCAGGGTTTCATGAGACCAGCCAACCGCGCATGTCGCGCCCCATGAATGCCAGCAGAGGCGGTGCAGCGCTTGCGGCCCTGTTCGATCATCACGACCTCGCCGAAGAAGAGCAGATTATCGAAGGCAAATGTGAGCCGGTGTCGAATGCGCGCGCCCTTGTTGCGATCGATCAGCAACTGGAGGATGCCCTTGGCGCTGGTCCCATCGCCCGGTTGATTGAGCAGCAGAAATCATCAGGGGCCGGGGCCTCTCCCTTCCACGAAGAACTCTCCATTCTGCAACAGGACAACCCGGCCTTGCAGTCGCTTTTGAAAGATACGGCGCGATCAGCATCTGGCGCTGGCGCAGGGACCCGTCGCGGTGTTTTGTCGCAACTCGCCGCCGGGCTGGTCAGCGCTGTCTCACAGGCCGGAGCTTTCTTCGACAAACATGTTCTGGAACGCTTCTCGAGCAACGCGGGTTCACAAAATGTCGTCATCACGCCGGGAGATATAAAGGTCTCGGAATGGCGCCAACAGCAGCGTCGCAAAGCGCGCAACAAACTCACGCCGCTGCGCCTTCTGGGCTGGACCCTCTGGGCCAATGCCTGTGTGGCCGTGGGGGCAGGGCCAGTGATCTGGCGGGATAACATCATGGCCGTCTGGCCTGAAACATCAGGGCTATACGCGAGTGCCGGGCTCGCCGAAGGCCTCACACCGATTGATGTCATCAAAACCAATTATTGGTATGCCCTGTCAGACCAGGGGGCGGTGGTCGAGTTAACCGGCGCCTTGCATCACAACGGCGAAGTTCCTGTCCGCACCCCTCTCGTTCGGGCCGAAGCAAGAGACGCGAGCGGTGCAACGCTGACAAGCTGGGTATTCCGTCCCGCTGGTCCACGGCAGATGGTTCCCCAGATGGAACTGCCGTTCATGACCCGCAGTCTCGCGCCGGAAGGCACAGCGCTTATATCTGTCAGCATTGTGCCGGAAAAAGAACGTGTACGGATCGAACAGTCAACCGTTGACCCCCTGCTTCAGGACGACGGGAGTGGACGGTCTTTTTACCTCCAGCGTACAACATCAGGCTGGGGCGGCGCTGACGAGACACTGGCACCGCAAACGCAAGAGCGGTAATCGGGTGATGCGGACACTTTTTTCAGAAGCGGATATTGCAGAGCGTATTGCTGCGCTTGGTCAGGAAATAGCCGACCACTATCAGGGCTCCTTTACGCTGGCTCCGATTTTGACAGGCGGGTTTGTGCTGGGGGCTGATCTTGCCCGTGCCGTCTATCGTGCGGGTGGGGATGCAAAAATAGATTTTCTCCAGCTTGCAAGTTATGGCACCAAGCAAACTTCCTCCGGTGTGGTGAAGCTGATCAAGGATTTCAACCGGCCTGTCGAGGGTGAGCGCATTCTGCTGGTCGATGATGTGCTCGACTCAGGCCGCAGTCTCTATTTCGCCAGCAAGATGCTGGAAGAGCGCGGCGCTGCTGATGTGAAGATATGTGTCGCCGTGGATAAAAAATCGAAACGAGCCGAGCCGGTAACAGCCGACTTTGTTGCTTTTGAAACAGAAGCCGAGGCTTTTCTGGTCGGCTACGGCATGGACGATGCTGAACTGAAGCGCGGCCTGCCGGAAATCTGTTTGCTCAATTGACTAAAGTTAAAGAAGATCGAGACGGTCTTCTCTAATAAACAATGCGTCGCCATTACCACGGCTATTAACTTCAAGGTCAACGACGTGATATTTCATTGAGCTCAAAAAGTCTTGAAGTTCATAAAAAGTGCATCCGCCATCATATAACGGCGTCAACGATGCTTCCAAATAAAGATAATAGGTATTCTCAAGTGTTTTTAGTGCGCCTTTCAGTGCTTTCATTTCTGCACCCTGAATATCGGCAACAATGGCATCAAATGAAACATGATCTAACTTATGATTGACTAAGAGATCATCCAGAGTCGTAGTCAAAAGCTTTCTCTGTTCAACCTGTAACTCAGGATGAAGGCGCCCTGTCCTCCCGAGTGGTAACATACTTGAGGACAGAGCAGAATTTGAGGTTATATTAAAGGTGACTTCTTCCCCACTTGTATCGCTTACAACTGCTTGAATCGGTACATGTTTTTCATGATCCTTTAGCCGTCTTTTAAGCTTGATGAAGACTTCTTCTACAGCCTCGATATAAATGACGTTATCTAAATTAGCTTCTTTATAAGCTAGATGTTCGCTGCCGTTGTTTGCGCCTATATGGATCAAATTTTTGGGCGCTTGTCTAAACCGCTCTAAGAGTTCGAGTGGATGAGCCATATATCCCCTGTCGTCAAAAATTATGCTTGTTTGAGCGCCTTATAGGGCGCTCAGAAGCTCATCATTGAAGCTGGAAAGATAATCGAATGTGACAACATCGTTGTTCACAGCATAGCTCTCGCAAGCCATATTCGCAGAGTCCTTGAACTCCTGATAATGACCGTACTGCGCAGCATTGCCAAAGTGCCATGTCATGTCAGTTGTAAGGACAGACAGATCATCTTCACTGCCTGTGAACTTGCTCCGATACGCCGTGAACATGGTTTGCGCATGTTCCTCGATCACAGAGCTGTAGGCTGTTTTCTGTTCATTGAATTCAGCCATGGCTTTCAGGTCTGCGGCATAAAACGCCGTGCAAAGCGGGATAGCCGATGCTTTCCCTGCGTCCGTAAAGGCGTAAATGCCTTCACCATTATTCTCTACCGGCCATGCTTCATGTTCATAGTCGGCGGCGACGGCAGCACCAGCCAGCGCGACTGCTACAGCTGCAAAACCTGTGGATACTTTAAGCATACAAAACCTCCGCAAGGATTGATGACCCCAATATGCAACCCGCACAATATCCGATTTTGTGAGGCGCTCAACCCTGCAATTTAGCCGTTTTTCCGTCACATTTCGCCGAATAGCAGGCAAAACAAGGCGTTAGGTGGTTAATACCAGCGAAAAAAAATTCCACAAAAATCCCGGCAGATGGCTTGTGCCTTCTACCGGGTTCCCGAAGTAAATTCAGTAAGTCCGATTAAAACTCATTGCGCCAGAATACGAGCAATGACGTATTGCCGTAAGAGGCATCAATCGTGTCAGTACCGTCAGAAAACTCTATGTCTTCGGTTGCAAAGTAGCTCAACTCGGCGCCGATCTTGCCGCCTGTAGTGCCAACGGGTTTCGCGACACCAGCCTTGAACTGATAAGCGAAAACGTCTTCACTTTCGCCGCCAACCTCGACATCGGCGTAACCGATACCGGCACCAACATATGGCTCAAGATCGCTTTCTGTGTAAAAATCGTAGTAACCGTTGAACATCAGCGCTGTGCTGGTCACATCGCCATCCACCGGAACACCACCGACATCGCCAATTTCGTTATCGCGATAAGTCAGTTCAGCTTCGGCGCGCCAGCTATCATTCAGGCGTTTGCCGAGCGCCGCACCAATAGCATAACCGGTGTCTGCATCGTAATCCGTGCTGAATGGGGTGCCCAGAACAGTGCCGTCAAAATCGTCATTGGTAATGAAGTTTGCGCCGCCATGGACCTGGTAATAGACGCCTTCGCCAGCATAGGCTGAACCGGCAAAGCCTAGCGCGGTAATTGCAGTTGTTGTCAGAATAATTTTCTTCAATGGCATGTTAGCCTCCTTAAACTCGAAATCATCTTAGCCTTCACACTGGCCAGAAACGCAATGTGAGGGAGAGTGTTCCCGCTCACACTGCGACAGCTATGTGGTGCATGATGTGGCTGAAAAAAGACTGCACGGCGAAGGTCACTCATTCGTGATGGAGGGAAGTGTTTTGATCGAACTCGCCAGCGGTGACGTCGCACGGTTCTACCGTATGACGTGCGAACATAACCGGCTTCGCTCTTGGCCCTCAGACAGGCCTCAGCTTGAGGCTGCGTTGATATGAGTTTACAGTTTACCAATAAGACTATGGGTAAGGGTACGGGAATATGCAGTTTTTCATCAGAATAGTCGCTGTGCTGACAATACTTGCCGCTATTGTTTTTGGCGCGCGGGTAACGTCACCTGATCTGACTCATAATCCTGCCAGTTTTGAAGATCAGCCATTCGTGATGGCGCTTGCGCCGGTGCGAGAGGCGACCACCCTTGCGCAATATACTAGCGAAACAGGGGAGGTCGTGACGCTACTCGTTACCGATTATGACGGGCAGACGGTCAGTGGTATTGATATGTCCGTATTCGGCGCTCGACGTGTTGAGGATCCGTTTGCGGTACTTGCCTCGGTCGATCTCAACAATCTTATGTTGCCTGCCTCCGGCATTCTGGAGGCGGTGACGGTTCCGGTTCAAGACCTCATGCCCTCAGGCCCTTCCGGCGAAAGACATATTGGCATAGGGACGAATTTTCCGGAACACGCGGAGGAATCCTCCAGCGATGGCGTTTTCAATTTTCCGAAATTTGGTACCGCGACACCGGCACGCACCGAAGTGCGGGCGCCAGAAGGCAGTCTGCTCGATTACGAAGTCGAGCTTTGTCTGCGTTTTGACCGGCCGATTGGCTCGCTGGAAGATTTCGATGCTGCCGTGAAGGGCCTGTTTTTGTGTGCTGACTTCACGGACCGTATCGCCCTTGTCCAACTGGCCGATGCCGACAATCTCGATTCCGGATATGGCTTCAGTGACGCAAAAAGCGGCGAAGGCTATTTCCCGACAGGACCGTTACTGGTCATTCCGAATGATCTGGCAGCTTTTGTCGCTAACACGCGCATGACGACGACCTTGAATACTGAACCGCGTCAGGATGCCAGAGGTCATGAGATGAGGCTGGATTTCCGCCAGCTGACGCAAAAGGTCCTCGCCGACATGTCGGCAGAGCGCTTCTATTATCAGGGCGATTTCTATCGGCTCGCCCCGGATGGTCTTATTGACGCCGACATGACGCTGATGTCCGGCACGTCTGAAGGGGTGATTTTTACTGCGCCTGCCCGCCATGATTATATCGACATTATTCTCGGTTATCTGATGCAGGGCGGCCCCCTAGGTTCAACTGATCTCGATACTTTTGCCAAGCAACGATTTATCGAGAACGAACTGGCGGGCGGGCACTTCCTGCAACCGGGTGACACCGTGACCTATAGCGCCTCCGGGTTGGGGGATATCGTGGTTGCAGTGACGGATTAGCCAGGGGCTCCAACCTTACAGAAAGTTACATTGCGCGCCTTGTGACAAATGTCGCATACCTGCGACAGGTAATTTCGAGGTTTGGGGATGAAACCATCACCGACAGAATACGCTTTGCTGAAAGTGCTCTGGGCCAGAGGCCAGTTGAGTGCCCGTGAAATTCATGAGGCAACGGCGGCAGAATTGGACTGGTCCTTTTCTTCCACCCGCAAAACGCTGGAGCGCATGGCCGATAAGGGCCTCGTTGCCACGGCCGACGCACATGGTGTGAAAGTTTTTCGCCCCGGGATCAGCAAGCTGAAAACCATCGCCGGGATGATGAAGGATTTTACGGCCCGCGTACTCGAAATAGACGGCTCCCTGCCAGTTACCGCCTTTTCCGACAGCAAAATTCTGTCACCGGAAGAACTGAAAGAACTTGAAGAGCTTTTGAAAGAGGAGGCCGGGGAATGACCCTTCTTGTCGCAGCGATCATCTTTACGCTCGTCTGGTCTGCGCTGATCTGGGGATGCGCCACATCAGATGCGCGCAGCAATACGTCCTATGCCAACTGGCCAGCTTACTGGCGCGTGAATGCGCTCGTCGCCTGCCTCCCGGCGGTCGCGATTTTTGCAGTTACATTGCTCCCGGCGGGGTTTCTGCCGGACTTGTCAGGCCTCCTGTCACTGGCAACAAACACGCCGGAAAAAGCCCCCGCGGCATTGGCCATGCTGCCCGCCATGGAAGTGAGCGCAATAGCGCAGCAGAGCATTCTGCCTCTGATACTCACCATCATCAGCAGCATATATGCACTGGGTACGGCCTTTTTCCTGGCGAAGTTTCTGATTGGCAAATACCAGACACGTCAGATCATCCGTGGTGCCACTTATGACAACACTTATGATATCTGGCTGACAGAACGCCAAATGTCACCATTCGCCGTTGGCGGGGCGAGCCCGAAAATAGTTTTCCCGCGCAATCTTATCCAGGCGCTGACAACAGAGCAGGTCGAAATGGTGCTGCGCCATGAGCGCGCGCACCTCACGCATAAGGACCCGCTCTGGGCAGACATGTTTTATGTCCTGCAGGCGTTCTTCTGGTTCAGCCCGTTTGTGCGTGATCTGATTAAACGCTGGCAGCTTTCCGTCGAGCTGCGCAGTGACACAATTGCCCTGGCCGGTGCTGCGCCAGAGGTACGCAAAAGTTATGCGGAAAGCCTGCTGACAGCGATCCGCATCCCGGTTGAGGCCGCTCCATGCTCCGCAGCGGCTTTCTCGCAAAAACATCTGAGGAGCGAAAAAATGAGAATAAAAAACATCATTAATGGAGATTTTCACATGCAATCAACTCTCACCGGCTCGCTGCGCCTTATGCTTGCAGCATCTGCCTTCGCCATGATCGGCTGCGCCAGTGCCGCGGGCGTTTCATCGGCTACGGCTGATGCCGCCCAGAAAGAAGAGGACGTTAATGTCTGGGTCCATGCCACTGGCGACCATGGCGAAGAGATGGACATCAAGAAAGAAGTTCACATCATGAAAATGGTTGACGGCGAGCGAGTCGTTCTTGGCTATGATGATCTTTCCGAAGAGGAACGGGCTCGCATCGACGAGCAGCTTGCGCGGGCGGAAGAGAAGCTTGCTGAAGCCATGGCCGAGATGGATATGTCAGAATATGAGATGGAGGGCGCTGAGGAGAACCTGCGCCGCACAATCGAAATCAAGCTGCGCCATATTGAAAAAGAGGGCGAACGGCTGACGGAAGAAGAAAAATATTTCATTGAAAAGCAGGTGGAAGAGGCTGCTGCTGACATGTCTGAAGCGCGCATCGAGATCGAGATTGCGCGTGAGGAACTCCGTGAAGCGCGTGAGGACATTAGAGAGCAACGTCGGCAACTGGCCGAAGAAGAGAGAGAAGCCTCAGAGTAACACGCCCGTTCTACTTGAGGATAACCCCGAAGGCCGGTGCTGCGAAGCATCGGCCTTTCTCTTATGCGCCGCAGCTCTGCACGAAACCGCATCTGCTGGTTGCAAGGCATAATGGCAATGTTATAAGCGCCCGAAAGTCAACCGGCGCATGTCTTCTCCCCTCGCGCTTTTGAGAGAGCCCTTCTTATGAATATCCACGAATATCAGGCCAAGCAGTTGCTGAAAAAGTATGGCGCACCCGTTGCCAACGGCGTCATTGTCATGAACGCCGACGAGGCGGAAGAAAAGGCAGCCTCCATGGATGCCGGCCTTTATGTTGTTAAAGCCCAGATTCACGCCGGTGGTCGCGGCAAGGGTAAATTCAAGGAACCCGAGGCAGGAGAAAAAGGCGGTGTGCGTCTCGCAAAGACTGCTGCTGAGGCCGCAGAAGAAGCGCGCAAGATGCTGGGCTCAACACTCGTCACCAAGCAAACCGGCGAGGCTGGCAAGGTCGTCAATCGCGTTTACATTGAGGACGGGGCAGACATCGAAACCGAACTTTACCTGTCCGTCCTGGTGGATCGCGCTTCATCCCGTGTGGCGTTCATTGCCTCAACAGAAGGCGGCATGGACATTGAAGAAGTCGCCGAGGAAACACCGGAGAAAATCCTCACCCTGAGCATTGACCCTGATGCAGGCGTCACGGACGCTGACAAGGACAAGCTGGTCAAGGCACTCGGCCTTTCCGGCGATGCTGTACAGCAGGGCCGTGACCTGATGGGCATTCTCTATCAGGCCTTCACCGAGAAGGATATGGACATGCTGGAGATCAACCCGCTGATCGTGATGACAGACGGGAATGTCCGTGTGCTGGATGCCAAGGTCAGCTTCGATTCCAACGCGGAGTTCCGCCAGCCCGATCTGGAAGAGTTGCGCGACCCGACAGAAGAGGATCCGCTGGAGGCGCGTGCTTCCGAGTTTGATCTGTCTTACGTCAATCTCGATGGCAACATCGGCTGCATGGTCAACGGTGCCGGTCTTGCCATGTCCACCATGGACATTATCAAGCATTACGGCGCTGAGCCTGCCAACTTCCTTGATGTGGGCGGCGGTGCCTCCAAGGAAAACATTACCGAGGCGTTCAAGATCATCACCTCCGATGATGGTGTTCAAGGCATACTGATTAATATTTTTGGCGGCATCATGAAATGCGATGTGATTGCCGAGGGCACACTCGCCGCTGTGAAGGAAGTCGGCCTCTCCGTGCCGTTGGTGGTTCGTCTGGAAGGCACCAATGTCGAGCTCGGCAAGAAGATCATCAATGAGAGCGACCTTGATGTGATCGCTGCTGATGATCTCGATGATGCCGCCCGTAAAATTGTCGCCGCTGTGCAAGGCTAAGGAAGTTCAACCATGTCCATTCTCGTCAACAAAGACACTAAAGTCATCTGTCAGGGCCTGACCGGCAAGACAGGTACGTTCCACACTGAACAAGCCATTGCCTATGGCACCAACATGGTTGGGGGCGTTGTCCCCGGCAAGGGCGGTCAGACCTGGGAAGGCGGTGGCGTTGCAGACGGCAAGACCCTGCCGGTCTACAACACAGTCTCCGAGGCGCGCGAGGCAACGGGTGCAGATGCTTCTGTCATTTACGTGCCGCCAAAATTTGCGGCTGCATCCATCATCGAGGCAATCGAAACCGAAATCCCGCTCGTCTGCGTCATCACTGAAGGCATCCCGGTTCTGGACATGGTGAAAGTGAAGCGACGCCTGCAGGATTCCAATACGAAACTCATCGGCCCGAATTGTCCGGGCGTCATTACGCCGGATGAGTGCAAGATCGGCATCATGCCGGGTCACATCCACCGTCGCGGCAATGTCGGCATCATCTCGCGCTCAGGCACACTGACTTATGAAGCTGTGCATCAGACCACACAGGCAGGTCTCGGCCAGTCAACTTGCGTCGGCATCGGCGGTGATCCGGTCAAGGGTATGGACTTCATCGAGGTTTTGGAGATGTTCCTGGCCGATGATGAAACGCATTCCATCATCATGATCGGTGAAATCGGTGGCTCAGCCGAAGCCGAAGCCGCCAAGTTCCTCGCCAGCAACAGCGTGAAAAAACCGACCGTAGGCTTCATTGCCGGGGTGACTGCGCCACCAGGTCGCCGGATGGGTCATGCCGGGGCGATTGTCTCAGGCGGTGATGACACAGCGGAAGCCAAGATTGATGCCATGAAAACTGCTGGCATAGCGGTGTCGCCAACACCGGCAGCGCTGGGCTCTACACTGGTTGAATTGCTCAACGGCTGATTGTTTACGTTCTGTTGTATGATTTGAGACAACAAAACGGTTGCGCTGGTGGACAGTCGTTTTAAGTAAAGTCTACTGTTGCATATCAACAACTTACAGAGAAGCGGTACTTCAGCCGCTTCAGATAACGGTAACGACACATGGCCCATGACGGCTCACAAGGGGGGGCAGACAGCCTCTCACGAAACGCAGCCCTTCTGGAAACAACTTTTCTCTCAGGCGCGAACGCGCTCTATCTTGAGCAACAACACGCAAAATATGCCCGCGATCCGGCATCAGTTGATCCGGAACTGCGCGATTATTTTGATGCGCTCGATGATGATGCCGAACTTATCAATCGCAAGTCGGAAGGTCCAAGCTGGCAGCGTTCAGACTGGCCGCGCCGCGCTGGCGATGAACTCACGGCTGCGCTCGACGGCAACTGGGCCGCCATCGAGGGCGAACTTGAAAAGAAGATCGCCAGGGCGAAACCGGAGGCCTCTGCTGAGCAGGTTCGCGTGGCAACGCAGGAGTCCATCAAGGCACTGATGTTGATCCGCGCTTATCGCGTGCGCGGACATTTGAAGGCCGATCTCGATCCGCTGGGTCTCTCCGAGCAGAAATCTCATCCCGAGCTTGAGATGGAGAGCTACGGCTTTACCGAAGCTGATCTCGACCGGGAAATTTTCATCGATCACGTGCTGGGTCTGGAAACAGCGACACTGCGGCAGATCATGGAAATTCTGCTGCGCACCTATTGTGGCACTTTTGCAGTGGAGTTCATGCACATTACCGACCCTGCCCAGAAGGGCTGGATCCAGGAGCGTATTGAAGGTCCGGACAAGGACATTTCCTTCACACAGAATGGCAAGGAAGCCATCCTCAAAAAGCTGATTGAAACGGAAGGTTTCGAGAAATTCCTCGGCGTCAAATATACCGGTACGAAGCGCTTTGGTCTTGATGGTGGCGAGGCGATGGTGCCCGCGCTGGAGCAGGTCATCAAGCGCGGCGGCGCGCTCGGCGTCAAGGAAATCAATTTCGGGATGCCGCACAGGGGTCGCCTGAATGTACTGGCCGCCGTGATGGGCAAGCCTTATCATCACATTTTCCACGAGTTTCAGGGCGGCTCCGTGACGCCTGATGTGGTTGAAGGCTCAGGCGATGTGAAATATCACCTTGGCGCTTCCTCTGACCGTACGTTTGATGATAACTCCGTACACTTGTCATTGGCGGCGAACCCGTCCCACCTTGAAGCGGTAAACCCTGTGGTACTCGGCAAATGCCGCGCCAAGCAGGACCTGATTGATGCGCCGGAGCTGAATGAGAAGCGCACCCATGTGATGCCGCTGTTGCTGCATGGCGATGCCGCCTTTGCCGGGCAGGGCATTGTTGCCGAAGGCTTTGGCCTGACCGGGCTGCATGGCTATCGTACTGGCGGCACACTCCACTTCATCGTCAACAATCAGATTGGCTTTACCACCAGCCCTCAATTCTCGCGGTCTTCTCCGTACCCGTCAGATGTGGCAAAAATGGTCGAGGCACCGATTTTCCATGTCAACGGGGATGACCCTGAAGCGGTGGTTTATGCCGCGAAAGTCGCGACAGAATTCCGGATGGAATTTGGCATGGATGTGGTCATTGACATGATCTGCTATCGCCGTTTTGGCCACAATGAAGGTGATGAACCGTCTTTCACGCAACCCTTGATGTACAAGAAGATCGCAGGTCATCCGACGACGTGTGAGCTTTATTCAAAGCGTCTGATTGATGAAGGTGTCGTAACCTCTGAATGGGTCGAAAAAGAGCAATCCGAATTTCGCAAATTTCTCGAAGACGAGTTTTCCGCCGGCGAGGAGTTCAAGCCGAACAAGGCTGACTGGCTGGATGGAAAATGGACCGGCTTTCAATCTCCGGAAGGGGATGACCGTCGCGGGGATACGGCAGTTGAAGCCGGTCGTCTGAACGAAATCGGCAAGGTACTGACGAAAGTGCCTGAGAAATTTGCCGCTCATAAAACCCTGCAACGTATTCTCAAGGCGAAAGCCAAGATGTTTGAGCAGGGCGAGAATTTCGACTGGGCAACGGCGGAGGCGCTGGCCTTTGGCTCTCTCCTCATGGAAGGCTACCGTGTGCGTCTTTCCGGGCAGGACTCCCGACGCGGCACATTCTCGCAACGCCATGCGAGTTTCGTCGATCAGGAGACGGAAGATCGCTATGTCCCGCTGAACAATCTGTCAGACGAGCAGGCCTTTTTCGAAGCGATTGATTCGAACCTGTCAGAATTTGCCGTGCTCGGTTTTGAATATGGCTATTCGACCGCTGACCCGAACTGCCTCGTCATGTGGGAAGCGCAGTTTGGTGATTTTGCCAACGGCGCGCAGGTGATATTCGATCAGTTCATATCATCGGGTGAGCGCAAATGGCTGCGCATGTCCGGCTTGGTTCAGTTACTGCCGCATGGCTATGAAGGGCAGGGGCCGGAGCATTCCTCCGCACGCCTTGAGCGCTATCTGCAGGCGTGTGCGCAGGATAATCTTCAGGTCGCCAACTGTACGACACCGGCAAACTACTTCCATATTCTCCGCCGGCAGATTAAACGGAACTTCCGCAAGCCGCTGGTGCTGATGACGCCCAAATCGCTTTTGCGTCACAAAAAGGCCGTGTCCACACTTGAGGAAATGAGTGATGGCTCGTCCTTCCACCGGGTCCTGTGGGATGATGCAGAATATCGTCCCGGCTCCACGGTCAAGCTCTGCAAGGACAAGGACATCAAGCGTGTCGTCCTGTGTTCCGGCAAGGTTTATTATGACTTGCTGGAGGAGCGCGAGAAGCGCGGTATCGACAACATCTATCTGATGCGTGTCGAACAGTTTTATCCGTTCCCGGCCCATTCCCTGATCGCAGAGTTGAAGCGCTTCAGGAACGCCGACATCGTCTGGTGTCAGGAAGAGCCGAAGAATATGGGTGCCTGGACGTTCATGGACCCAAATCTGGAGTGGACCCTGGAGCAGATCGGCGCGAAACATACACGCGCCCGCTATGTTGGCCGCTCGGCAGCAGCGGCCCCTGCGACGGGCCTGATGCGCCGTCATATTGTTGAACTTGAGGCGTTTCTCGATGAAGCGCTGACCCTTGGAGAATAGAGAGAGATGACTGAAATCCGTGTACCTACGCTGGGTGAGTCCGTAACAGAAGCGACCATCGGTCAGTGGCTGAAAAAACCGGGCGAGACCGTCAAGGCCGACGAGCCAGTCGTAGAACTGGAAACTGACAAGGTGTCTGTGGAAGTGCCGGCCCCGGTATCCGGCATACTCAGCGTGATCAATGCTGAAGAAGGCGACACGGTCGAACTGGATGCACTGCTCGGCCAGATCGACGAAACAGGTGCCGGGCCATCAGAGGTCAAGCCCGTAAATGGCAAGGCAGAAGAACCCGCAAAAGCCACAAGTGGCGGTGGTGATGTTGAAGTTGTCGCGCCATCTTCCGGTGAATCCGTCACCGAGGCTGATATTGGTGAATGGCTCGTCAAGGTTGGCGATCAGGTGAATGTGGACGATCCTCTCGTGTCGCTTGAAACAGACAAGGCCAGCATGGATGTGCCGTCACCGGTTGCCGGTATGGTCAAGGAAATCCGGGCACAGGAGGGCGACACGGTTGCGGTCGGCGACGTGCTCGCCATCGTGACGGAAGGGGCGGGCGCAAGTTCGGCTGCGCCAGCACAAGCATCAGCACAGGCTGCGAAGCCCGCTGCGGTCTCTAAGCCAGCGACTGGATCAGCCGATGCAGGCAAGCTGTCACCGGCGCCGCGCCGCGTGATTGCAGAAAATAATCTTGATGCGAACCGTATCACCGGCACAGGCCGCGGCGGGAGGATTACCAAGGCTGATGCCTTGGCCGCAATCGGCACAGCTTCTGCCAGGTCTGATGCCAAGGCCCCTGTCGTGCAGCGTGACCTGGAGCCAACGGAAGAGCGCGTGAAAATGACGCGCCTGCGCCAGACCATTGCCCGCCGCCTGAAAGAAAGTCAGGATACGGCAGCGATGCTGACCACGTTCAACGACGTGGATATGACGGCTGTCATGGAAGCCCGCAAACAGTACAAGGAATTGTTCCAGCAGAAGCACGGCGTCAAGCTGGGCTTCATGTCCTTCTTCGTAAAGGCTTGTGTCGCCGCGCTCAAAGAGATTCCGGATGTGAATGCCGAAATCGAAGGCACGGACATTATCTACAAGAACCACTACGATATTGGCATCGCCGTGGGGACAGAAAAAGGCCTCGTCGTGCCTGTCCTGCGCAATGCTGACCAGATGTCACTGGCCGATATCGAGAAGCAGATCGTCGATTATGGCACGAGGGCGCGCTCTGGCGACCTGAAGCTGGAAGAGATGCAGGGCGGCACTTTCACCATTACCAATGGCGGCATCTATGGCTCACTTCTTTCAACGCCAATCCTCAATATGCCGCAATCCGGTATTCTCGGTATGCACCGCATTGAAGAGCGCCCGGTTGTGGTCAATGGTCAGGTTGTCGTGCGCCCGATGATGTATCTTGCCCTGTCTTACGATCACCGCATCGTGGACGGCAAAGGAGCCGTGACGTTCCTCGTCCGCGCGAAAGAAAATCTGGAAGATCCACAAAGGCTGCTTCTGGACCTGTAGAGTCCTGACCCTGGGGCTGCTACTAGTAATCGTCTGACGAAAAAAAGCGGCCTTTATGGCCGCTTTTCATTCAATAATCTGTACAGGTCAGGCTGTCTGTGTTGAAGATTTTGGACCCGCAAGAAACCAGGCGATCAGTCCGACAATCGGGAATACCAGCACAAACAAGGTCCACAGGACTTTTGCCAGAGGCGTTGCGCCTGATCCGATGATATTCAAAACTGCCCAGACGGCGACAACAAAATGCAGTATAGCCAGCAATGTACCCATGATTATTCTCCAATAGTAGCGATATGGTATCGAACTAACTGTTTAATCGGGATCCGGTTCCTTGTTCAGGTTATTGTTTGCCGTGCACCTTCTTGGGCAGGAAGAGCAGCGGCAGTGTCAGGACGGCCATCACAATCAGGCCGGGGATGCCGACAATGCCTCGCAAGAAGACATCGTCCGTTATCAGAACAAACAGGGTCATCGGGGCCGCGCCGTTCAGCACACCATGGAAGATCGAGCCGGCAAAAACCGAGCCTGAACGATCCCGTAAGTATCCCATCCAGGGCGAGAGCATCAGGCAGAAGCCAACCATCATGATCGGCCCAAGCACTGGCTCGCCGGGGTAGTTATGTCCGTGCACGATAATCGGTGCATGCCACAGACCCCAGGCGATGCCACTGATGAGGGAAGCTGACCAGAAGCCACCCGGTCGCAGCACGGACCAGAAATAGCCGCGCCAGCCCAGTTCCTCTGTCAGGGTGGCAACGCCATTGATAATGCCGCCGGTGACCGCGGCGAGTAGAAATACGACAATAAAGGGCGGCATCGCGGCCAGTGCTTCTGCTGCCTGTTCTTGGCCCAGCTGGCTCTCCAGAACGGGCTTCATGCCTTGCGAGAAATCTTGCGTGCCGACCCCGTCAAAAAAGGGTGACAGCCACGTTGCTGCCAGAATGGCCCCGGCGGGAATAATCACTGCAAGCAGCCACCAGAAAGAGGGCATGAAGCGCAAGCCCAGCATGGATTTCAGCTTGCCGCGATCAAACAGCAAGGCCGTCATGATCGCGCCAATAGCCGGCCCGAACATATAGGCAAAAAGATAAATCGTATCCCCGGCCTTGAACGTGTCGCCTATCGCCCCGCTGGCGCGCAAGGCGTAAAACAGGCCCCAGCTGTAGGCGCAGCTGATCACGAAAAAAACGACAGAACGCATGAGCATAAACCACCTCCATGGACGCATATTATTTGTTAATTCGCAAAAAAGCAAAATATAAATACTGTCTTTGCGATCAGCGGTTTGGTTGACCTTGCCGGGGCAAGGGGGCTATGGCCTGCCAATCTTTCTAACCCCGGTCAGATCAAGGATTTTTCAAAATGGCTTCTTCTTTCGATATTGTTGTCATTGGTGGCGGCCCCGGCGGCTATAACGCAGCGATCAGGGCTGGCCAGCTGGGCTTGTCAGTTGCCTGTATCGAGATGCGTGACACGAAGAAGTTCGGCGGCACGTGTCTGAATGTCGGCTGCATCCCCTCAAAGGCACTGCTGCACGCGTCCGAGCTCTATGAAGAAGCCGAGAAGAATTTCGACGGTCTCGGCATAAAGTTCAGTGGCCTGAAACTGGACCTGCCGCAGATGCTGAAACAGAAAGACGATGCCGTCGAAGGGCTGACATCCGGCATCGAATATCTGTTTAAGAAGAACAAGGTCACCGGCTTCCTCGGGCGTGGCGAGATCACCGGCAAGGGCAAGGTCACCGTTCACAAGGAAGATGGCAGTACAGAAGAATTGACGGCAAAAGATATCATCATCGCCACAGGCTCCGAGGTCATGCCGTTGCCGGGGGTGGACATTGATGAAGAGCGCATTGTCTCTTCCACGGGGGCGCTCTCCCTTCCTTCCGTACCAAAACATATGATTGTTGTTGGCGGCGGCATCATCGGACTGGAGTTGGGCTCTGTCTGGCGTCGTCTCGGCGCGAAAGTGACTGTGGTGGAGTTCCTTGATCGCATCATCCCGGGCATGGATGGCGAAGTTGCCAAGAACTTCATGCGTATCCTGAAAAAGCAGGGCATGGATTTCAAACTGGGCCACAAGGTCACCAGCGTTGAAAAACTCAAGACAAAATTGAAAGTCTCCATTGAGCCAGCCAAGGGCGGTGATGCCGAGACCATCGACTGTGACACAGTGCTGGTCTCCATTGGCCGTCGCCCGTTCACGCAAGGGCTCGGTCTGGAGAACGCTGGCGTCGGCACAGACAAGCGCGGCTTTATCGAGACAGACCATTTCCGCACTTCTGCCGAGGGCATCTGGGCCGTGGGTGATTGCATTCACGGGCCAATGCTCGCCCACAAGGCAGAGGATGATGCGGTGGCCTGTGTCGAGCTGATCGCGGGCAAGGCCGGGCATGTGAATTATGATCTGGTGCCGGGCGTCATCTATTCCGCGCCGGAAGTTGCCTCCGTTGGCAAGACGGAAGAAGAGCTGAAAGAAGCGGGCATCGCCTACAAGACGGGCAAGTTCCCGTTCATGGCTAACAGTCGCGCCAAAACCAATCACGACACAGATGGGTTCGTGAAAGTCCTGGCGGACGAGAAAACCGACGAAGTGCTGGGCGTGCATATCATCGGCACGGGAGCCGGGGAGTTGATCGCGGAAGTCTGCGTCGCCATGGAGTTTGGCGCGGCCTCTGAAGACATCGCTCGCACCTGTCACGCGCACCCGACCCGCTCGGAGGCCGTGCGCCAGGCTGCCATGGGCGTCGAAGGCTGGACAATGCAGGCGTAAGACGGGGACCTTTTTGCCGGTGATGCGTTCATTCCTGCAGTAACTGCAAGAATATAACATGATACGAGAAGAAGCACCTCTTGAGGACATCATCACAACGGTTATTGAAGATGCAGATGGTGACCAGGTACACTTTGGCGATTTGCTGGAGGAATTTGGCAGTCGCTCATTTGGCCCAATTCTGATCATTCTTGGGCTGTTGGTCATACTGCCCCCGCTGGGGGCGATACCCGGCCTCCCCGCAATAGTTGGAGCAATTGTTCTCCTGTTTTCGTTACAGCTTTTGGCTGGCCGCTCGCACATCTGGGTCCCCAACAACCTGCGAGAATTGTCCGTGGATCGGGAGAAGCTAAAGGCAGCCGAAAAGCGGTCGAAGAAATGGTTGTCATTTATCGATAGTTTCGTAGAGCCGCGGTTCGAATTTGCTACGGGCAAGCTCGCAACGCGCCTCGCGGCACTGGCCGTTTCCATGCTTGCCCTTGCCATGATACCATTGGAACTGGTGCCGTTTGCTGTCGCGGTGCCCGGTGCGGCCATGGTATTTTTTGGTATGGCACTTGTCGCGCGTGATGGGCTAATGATGCTTCTTGCCTTCGCGATAACTACGCTTGCTGGATGGCTTGTTTTGTCCTACGCCATTTAACAGGAATATGGCAGACCCTAGTTGCGGGAAAAGGAAGCCGGATTGAAAATTGTCCGTATCAGTCGCGTTATAACTACGCTTTTGCTCATCCTGATTACTACTGCTTGTGTTAGTATATCGGAGCCTGCCGGTCTGTCGGCAACACCATCGGTCGAAACCACTGTCTATCTCGTGCGCCACGCGGAAAAGCAGGCCGGGGCGAACCCGTCTCTGACAGAGGCAGGTGAAACCCGCGCTGACCAACTGGCCGAGCGTCTGGCGGATGCAGAACTTCAATATATCCACAGCACGAATTACAAACGGACTCTGGAAACAGCTGCGCCGGTGGCACAAGAGCTTGGTCTGGAAGTTCAGCTATACGATCCGCGAGACTTGCCCGCCTTCGCCCGGCAGCTGAAAGAGCAGGGTGGCAGGCATCTGGTTGTTGGTCACTCCAACACGACGCCTGCCCTGGTCAGCGCACTGGGCGGCGATCCGGGCACGCCCATCGACGAAAAAAGCGAGTATGATCGTCTTTATATTGTGACCTTCTACGCTGACTCTACCGTTTCAACAGATCTCCAACGCTACAGGGTCAGATACGACGCCGAGTGACATGAACGACATTCAACCAAAGCATCTGTAATGGTTGCCTCAGGCATCCCCTCTCTCGACAGTGAGAGCAGGCCATGTGCATGATGACGATCAACGATGAGGGCGGCATATGGCAGATATCACACTCGGATGGCCTGATCTGGTCGGCTTTATCGGCGTTGGCTTCCTGCTCTCGTCATATGCCGCGTTGCAGTTCGGTCGTATCAGCGCTGATGCGCCCTTGTATTCGATCCTCAATGCTCTTGCGGCCCTGATGATCCTGTTTTCGCTGATCTTCTCTTTCAATGCGGCCAGCTTCGTGATCGAGTTTTTCTGGCTGATTATCAGTCTGGTCGGCCTCGTCAGATCCTTACGCAAGAGACGCAATAACACAGAATAATCAAAGAGTTACAGATATATCCTGAGACAGTTTTTCGACTATTGCCCGGGCCGCATCATCGCTGTAGGGCGCGCCGCCTGCAAGGCCGATGGCACTACCGGGCCATGCCGGGTCATCTCGAAAACGCGCAATAATGTGGATATGCAATTGCGCCACCATATTGCCAAAGGCCGCGATATTGATCTTGTCGCAGCCTGTCTGTTGTTTCAGGGCGCGGGAGACCAGAGTGATCTCTTTGAAACACAGATCACGATCCTCCTCGCTCAGGTCAAAAATTTCCGTCACCTCCGGCCTTTGCGGTACCAGCACCAGCCAGGGAAAACGGCTGTCATTCATCAGCCGCACCCGGCACAGCCCCAAGGCCCCGATCTCAATCGTATCCGCCTCAATCTGCGGATCGAGCAGAAAACCATCCATCTTTATCCGTCCTCCATTTACGCACCGGCTTCTCAATGCCCATTTGCGTCACCCTGAACAAGTATCGCGTCAGCGATGCGCAGCATTCAGGGTCCATGAACCAGGCGGTAAATCAAGCACCATGGATGCTGAATCAGCGCGGCTGATGGCCGCTTGTTCAGCATGACGCCGCGAATGTAATGGCCTCTCGCCGAGGTCCGGAAGAGCCTGATTTTATTTCACTTTGAGTGTGCTCAAAAAGTGGCTTAGGGTGGAAAAAATTTGTCTCACACTTGATGAGGCAGGAAAACAACAATCGGGCCGTTCAGAGCCGGATAAAGAGGGCATTATGAGTAACACTACGGCAGCACCACTCGACGGCGGTAATAGCTTTTTTGGTCACCCGAAAGGGCTGCAAACATTATTCCTCACCGAGATGTGGGAGCGCATGAGTTATTACGGCATGCGCGGGTTGCTGGTTTTGTTCATGACGGCGACCATCGCGGAAGGTGGGCTGGAAATAGGCGTGGCCACAGCAACCGCGATTTACGGCCTTTATACAGCTTCGGTTTATTTCATGGGCTTGCCCGGTGGCTGGATTGCTGACCGCATGATCGGTTCCCAAAAGGCCATCTGGTATGGCGGCATCATCATCATGCTTGGTCATATCGTTCTGGCGATTCCCAGCGACAAAACCTTCTTTGTCGGTCTGATATTGGTTGTTCTGGGTACAGGTTTGCTCAAGCCCAATATCTCTGCGGTGGTGGGGCAGCTTTATGGTGCCAAGGATACACGGCGGGATTCCGGGTACGCCCTTTACTACATGGGCATCAATATAGGCTCCTTCATTGGCTATACAGTGTGTGGCTGGTTGTATGAAAATCAGGGTGTCCACTGGGCCTTCGGTGCGTCGGCGATCGGTATGGGCCTGGGGCTAATCTATTTCTGGTTTACGAACAAAGATCTCAAAGGGGCAGGCGAGGCGCCCAATTCACCTCTTTCATCAAGCGCCCAACGAACAGGCTGGGGAGTGATCTGGATCTTCCTGGCAGCGTTAGCGGCTGTGACCATCGCCATGTTGATGGGACTTTTCACCTTTGACCCGATTGCCTTGTCCAAAGTGACAGCTGTTGTTTTTGTCGGGATATTTGTCCTGTATTTTTGCTGGGTTTATTTTGGCGGAAACCTGAGCGGGGTGGAGAAGAAAGGCATGTGGGCGTTCCTGCTTGTTTGCATCGCCTCCACGTGTTTCTGGTCAGGCTTTGAACAGGCAGGCTCCTCATTAAACCTGTTCGGGCAGGACTTTACGAACCGCATGATCGGTGATTTTGAAGTCCCGACCACGTGGCTGCAAAACGTCAATCCCTTTTTCATCATAACGCTCACGCCATTTTTCGCAGCTTTCTGGATTTGGCTGGGTAAGCGCATGATGACGCCCGGATATGGGCTGAAAATGGGTGCCGGTCTCATCATCATGGGGTTGGGCTTTGTCGTTATGGTATTCGCGGCCCAGGCAGCATCTCAGGGGAAAGTTGCCATTTTCTGGCTGGTGATGACTTATTTTCTGCACACGGTCGGTGAGTTAACGCTCAGCCCTATTTCCCTGTCTGCGGTGAGTAAATTATCTCCCCCAAGATTCCTGGGACAAATGATGGGTCTGTTCGTCCTGACCTATTCGATGGGCAATATCATCGCCGGACTTTTGGCGGGTGGCTTCGATCCTGAGAATGTTGCCGAGATGCCGGACCTCTTCCAGATGATTGCAACATTTGCAATCGGTGTCGGGGCCGTGGTGTTCCTTGTCGGGATGTTCACCAAAGGGTGGGAAAAGGAAATGGAAGACTCCAACGCGGCGCAGGAGGCAGTCCCGGACGTGGCCGTCCCGAACAAGTCTTCGCCAATAGGCTGAGTAACCTCACCGGCGTGGCGTAATCTTTAGAGACGCCTTTTCCCTCAGCCCGAGGAGCGCAGATAAATGCGCTCTTCGGTCGTTCAAACCAGTGTCACATTGCAATGATTGATGTGACGCACGAAATGTGTACGGTCCCGCATGGGATTACTGGACAGGATTGTCCGCAACAAAAGGAAGTCTGACATGAAATATCTGATGCTCGGCGCAGCAGCATTGGCATTGACCGCTTGCGCCGCCGAAAACAAGGAAGCTGAAGCAGCTGTTGAAGAAGCCGCAGAAACAGTTGTCGAAACCGCAGAAGTTGCGGCACCTGAGCCGGCAACCTCCGGCATTACTGTTGCCCCGAAGGAGCGCCAGCTTGAGTTAATCCTTGCAGCCCAGCCAGCCGAAGTGCAGGCCCGCTATGACGCGCGCAATCCTTATGAAACGCTTCTGTTCTTCGGCATTGAGCCGGGCATGAGTGTTGCGGAAGTGCTGCCGGGCGGGGGCTGGTACTCCAAAATTCTTCTCCCGTATCTCGGCGAGAATGGCACGTTGCACGGCGTTGATTATGACATTGAGATGTGGCCTCTGTTCGGTGGTTTTGCTACGGAAGAGTTTCTTGAAGGCCGCAAGACATGGGCTGAAACCTGGGTTGCGGATGCAGAAGGCTGGCGCGAGCAGGGCAGTGCCAAAGTCAACGCATTCACCATGGGGACTGTGCCGGAAGCTGCGGCAGGCACAGTTGATGCGGTACTGATGATCCGGGCCTACCACCATTTCAACCGTTTTGAAGATCAGGGTGGTTTTGCTACCTCGGCGCTTGAGCAAGTCATGACATTGTTGAAGCCGGGCGGCATTGTCGGCGTAGTCCAGCATCGTGGACCAGAAGAAAACAGCGATGAGTGGGCCAAAGGCGATAATGGCTACATGAAGCAGAGCGAGGTTATCGCTGATTTTGAAGCAGCCGGTTTCGAGTTGGTTGAGGCAAGTGAAATCAACGCGAACCCGAAAGATCAGCCAACAGAGGAAGAGGTCGTCTGGCGTCTGCCCCCATCACTTGGTACAAGTGGTGAAGATGAAGCATTGCGGGCACAGATGATCGAGATTGGCGAATCTGATCGCATGACCCTGAAGTTCCGCAAGCCAGCTTAAAGCGCTTGGCATTGCGTCTGTACTATCATTGCTTCCCTCACCCTGAGCCTGTCGAAGGGTGAGGTGAGAAATCAGGCAAAATCCTTCGCAAGCTCTTCCCGGTTCGCCGGGGAGAGCACGCTCATATGGGCATATTCCGGATGATCGGAGCCGATCATCACTTGCGTTGCGGGATTGGTAAATTCTTTCTTCTGATCTGCCGTAAACGGAAAATGGAAGAAATGTACGGATGACGTCTTGCCATCTTCTGAGGTGCGCTCGGCATCGTCTTCCGGAACGGCATAAATCTTTTCATCGCCCACCTGAAGGAAGACATGATTCTCGATGCCACCGAGGCGCAACAACAGATTGAGGCGACGCTTCGGATCGTCAATCTCGAACATCATGGTCGCCACCAGTTCATCGCCTTGCGGGATCAACGGATTGTAGGCTGACATTTCATCAACCAGCTGTTCGTCGCCACCACGTTCGATAAAAAGCATTTCCTGAATTTGAAACAGCATTGTGTCATAGTTCTCAAAGTAGAACGTGCAATGCGGCCCCACATCCAGCCGTCGGCGTTTCTTGGCTGGCAGTAATTGTGCCCGGCGCTCAGCGCGCTGACGACCAAATTCGTCCGGAGAAATAATGTCAGCAGGGGTGATACGTCTTTCAGCAACTGGCATGGTCTAAACTCCTCACATCATCAGGTGCCAAGGCCGTAGGCCCGGGCAAAAATCTCAATCGGGTGGTCTGCGGCAGGCACTTTTTCCTCGCCGCTATCTTCCATGACCTGCACAAGATGCTTGCAGGCCAGTGGGCAGTCCGAGCACAGATGGTCGTTGCCCTTGGACTTGATCTGGCGCACGGCAGGCTTGGCCACCTTCTCGGCATAAGGCCGCGTCTCTTTCATCACGCCAAAGGTGCCGCCATGGCCGGAGCAGCGCTCTACGATGTCCACTTTGGCCTCAGGAATGAGGCGCAGCATCTCGGCGGACTTCGCGCCAATGTTTTGTGCCCGCGCATGGCAGGCCATGTGCACGGTCACGCCGCCATCAACCTGGGTGAGACCCGGCGCCAGGCCCTCCTTCTTGGAGATGTCCACCACATATTCACTGATGTCAGAGACGGCAGCAGACAGTTTTTTGATGTTCTCATCTTCCGGCAAAATCAGCGGCCATTCAAATTTCATCATCAGGCCGCAACTGGCGGTCAGCGTCAGTACATCATAGCCCTTATCGATCCAGGGCAGGAGTTCAGCGGAAACTTTCCGGGCTTGCTCAGCCACCTGTTCGATATTGCCATGCTCAAGGTGGGGCATCCCGCAACAGGCCGGGTAGACCACCTCCGTTTCCACACCATTTTTCGCAAGCACAGCCTGCGCCGCCTTGCCCGTATCCGGTTTGTTATAATCAACAATGCAGGTCGCATAGATGACAGCCTTGCGTCCATGGGCCGGTGCGTCCGTGTTGATCTGTACAGGGCTTTCTTTTGCCTGGTCCGAAAAGGTCTTGCTGACATAAGTCGGCAGGTCAGCCTTGCTGTCGATGCCTGCAACATTTTCCATAACGCTTCGTATCGCGCCGTTGCTTTTGGCGGAGGCCCAGTTGGCAAGGCCGGAAACGGGCTTCGCCATTTTGCCGTTGCGGTCTGTCTGCGCCAGTTGCGCGAGCGTGAACGGCGCGCCTTTTTCCTTGAACTCGGCTGCGCGGTGTCGAAGCATCAGGTGCGGAAAATCGAGATTGAATTCATGCGGCGGCACGTAAGGGCATTTCGTCATGAAGCACATGTCGCAAAGCGTGCAGGCATCAACGACTTTCTTGTACTCCCCCTTGTCAACGCTATCGAGTTCACCCGTCTCTGACTCATCAATCATGTCAAACAGCAGGGGAAAACTTTCACACAAGTTGAAACAGCGCCGACAGCCATGGCAGATGTCGAATACGCGCTCCATTTCTTTCTCGATCGCGTCCTGATCGTAAAATTCCTCAGACTGCCAATCAAGCGGGTGGCGAATAGGCGCTTCCGTGCTGCCTTCCTTCGGAGGGCTGGAAGGGGGCGTTGAAGACATCTGGCTTCCTTTGCGTTGGGTGGGGGCGTTCCTCTTAAAAATCAGAGGAAAGAAAAACCGGCGGGGGATGCCGCCGGTTTCAGGATAATCAGTCGTCCATGCTTTCAAGCGCTTTGGTGAAGCGCCCGGCGTGAGATTTCTCAGCTTTTGCCAACGTTTCGAACCAGTCGGCAATTTCGTCAAAGCCTTCTTCACGGGCTGTGCGTGCCATGCCCGGATACATGTCTGTGTACTCATGGGTTTCACCGGCAATGGCAGCTTTCAGATTGTCGGCTGTGCCACCAATTGGCTTGCCTGTTGCCGGGTCGCCAACAGCTTCCATGAATTCCAGGTGACCATGGGCATGGCCGGTTTCACCTTCTGCGGTAGAGCGGAAGACGGCAGCAACATCATTGTAGCCTTCAACATCGGCCTTTTGCGCGAAATACAGATAACGACGATTAGCCTGGCTTTCACCAGCGAAGGCTTCCTTCAAATTCTCGATTGTCTTGCTTTGTCCCAGTTCCATGAGTTTCTCTCCTCTGTTGGGCGTCTGTGAAAGAGGGCCCACGGGCCGTGGGCTGTCACGTGCCCGACAATAGCGAAGTCGCAGCTAACGTCAAGTTTCTGGAATGATTCTAAATTACGCAGAGACGCGGATAATCACATCAACGCCGGTGATCGTCCCGGTGCGTGGTATTTCATCAATGCCTGTAATTTGCAGGGTTTCAGCAGGCAGGTCCGTCAGCGTGCCGCTATTTTCATGATAGACATGATAATGATTATCAGTATTCGTGTCGAAAAATATTGGCCCGTGATCGACTATGATGCGCTTGAGCAATCCACAGTCAGCAAACTGGTTCAGGGTGTTATAGACCGAAGCAACAGATGTCCTGATACCCTTCTGGCGGGCAATCGACACCACACTGTCAGCGGTTACATGCTGGTCTTTACCGGACAGTAACATTGTTGCCAAAGCAACGCGTATACGCGTCGGCTTGATGCCAGCAGTGACCAGTTTTTCAGCTATGGTATTCTTGGTCATGTGAGGAGTTTACTGCTGTCTCGCGCAGGATTCAACAACTCCCAATTCAGGAATGGCGATTTTATGGTGAGAAAGCCGACATCTGCAACTTCTGGTTAAACCGCCATTAAACTCTATGCTGTTTAATCAGGCGCAAGGGGAGAACAATATTGTTATTGTTCTGGAAACGCGCTGGTGACGACAAAAGCTGAAAATATCCGCAGCCTGTTCAGGGGGCGCTATCTCACCGGTATGCTGCTGATTGCGGCCCTGGCCTTTACCTCGTTATTTGCGTTGCTGGGCCATGAAAGCTGGCAATCAGGTCAGTCCCGTCAGGTCAATCTTGCTGCAACGCAAAAAGCTACCAGCCAGCGTATTGCTTTCCTGGCGAATGCGATGATGACAAGCAGGAGCGAAAGCGACAGGGCTGTGATCCGTGAACAGTTGCGCACATCAGCCCAGCAGATGCTGCAGGATCACGAAGCGCTCGTGAAACCGTACCTTGTCCGGGCGCATCGTGAAAAGTTGTCGCCTATCGGTCTGATCATGTTCAATGATAAGGAACCGTTCGACGCACAGGTGCGTCGTTTTGCTCAGCAGGCAATAGACCTCTCGATGACAAACGCTGTCTCGACAGCCACTTCCGGCGATGCCTTGCGCGAAATCAACCTGCTCGGCATGACGTCCATTCCACAGACCCATGATGTGATCGCAAGCATTCTTGTCTATGAATCTGAAAGCGCCGTGCGTCAGGCCAAGTTTACTCAAGGGGTATTGATCCTTCTGATCGTGGCGTTGTTGATCCTGGAAGCGTTTTTGATTTTTGAGCCAATGGGGCGCAAAATCAGGGACAGTGTCCGGGAGGCTGACAAGGCAAGGCAGCGTGCAGAGGTAGAGGCGGCAACCGCCCTGCAGGCAAAGCGTGTAAAAGATCAGTTCTTCCGTACAATGAGCCATGAGATGCGCACGCCACTCAATGCCGTGACAGGCATGACAGACCTCCTGCGTGAGACCTCGCTTGATCAGGAACAGCGCGACCGCCTCGATCACCTTCACGATGCCAGCCGGCATCTGCGGCATCTGGTCAATGACGTATTGGCACTCAATCGTCTCGATAGCGATGATGTCTCTTTCAATCTCTCTTTCGTGTCGCTTAATCAGCAAATCAAGACCTGCATTGAAATGCTGCGCCATGAAGCGGAACACAAGCGTGTTGACCTGAACTTCAGCAGCGATATCCCGGAAGAGCATGTCCATGAAACAGACAGTTTCCGGTTCCGTCAGGTCATTATCAACCTGATAAGCAGCGGCATGAAGTCAATTTCTTCCGGTTTTGTTGATATTGCGATGACAGTGGAAACGGCAAACGCGCCCGAAGATGAAGTCATCCGTATATCAATCCGAAGCACGGGGGCCGGAGCGGTTGAAATGCCGCTGAGGGACGATTCTGCTCCCCGCGACCCGGCCCAGTTGATCGTAGATGCGCGAGGCGACGCTACTGATCTTGGTCTCGCCCTGTGTCGCCAGATCATCGACAGGGCAGGTGGTGAAATGACAGCGTCACGCACCACTAAAGGGCAGAGCGTGGTCGTGACCGTGCCCATGAAAAAAGACATTATTGAACAAAACACAGGTGAAAACAGCCAGTCACCGGCTGACGAAACCGAGGAGGGGGGAGCTCCGGAGAAAATGAAAATTCTGGTTGCTGATGACAATATGCCCAACCGCATGATCGCCCGGGCTTTTCTTCAATCTGATCATGTTGAGATCATCGAGGTCGAAAATGGTGCCGAGGCAGTTGACGCCATGAACAAGCATGAAGATATAGATCTTATACTGATGGACATTGATATGCCTGTCATGGATGGCGTTGAGGCCACATGTCGGATCCGTGAACAAAGCGAAGCGCAGGCAGCGATGCCAATCATCGCCGTGACGGCACACGTTCTGCCAGAGGATGCGAACCTGCTTCTGGAAGCAGGCCTCACGGAAGTATTGCACAAGCCAGTGACCAAGGATGAACTCGCAGTGTGTGTGAGCAGTCATATCAAGGCGGCAAGAGCTGCTTAAGGGGGCTGGTTGAAGGGGCTGCATATGCGCATGTCATTAAGTATCCTGGTCTTCGCGATCGCGCTTTTCACTCCGGCAGCAGCTGAGGATAAGCAAGAGATCATCATTGTCGGCTCCTCTACAGTCACACCCTTCGGGCAAGCCGTCATAGATCGCGTCAACGCCAGTGACACAGAACGCCTGGTCATCGACACAACCGGTACAAGCGGCGGCATATCGCTCTTCTGCCGTAGCGAAACAGATTCTTTCGCCCCAATTCTCCTGGCATCACGCGCGATGACCGAAGAGGAAATGGCTGCCTGTTCTAATCAACTGGCAGACGAAATCAGGGAATACAAAATCGGTTTGAGTGGTATTGTGCTCGCTGAAAAAGCAGGGAACAGGCCACTAAAGCTGACCACCAGTCATATCTATCGCGCGCTTGCTGCTTTCCTGCCGTCTTCTGAGGATGATTGTGTTTTCGTTAGTAACAAGAACAAAACCTGGCATGATGTTGATCCGGCTTTGCCCAAAAGGCGCATACAGGTTTTCGGCCCACCAGCGACGTCAGGCACGAGAGGCTCGTTCCTCTCTTTGGCCATGGAGCATGGCGCGCTGCAGGATAAGTGCATCCAGGCGTTGAAAGCGCGTGATAAGGAACATTTTTACAGGGTAACGCATGACTTGCGCGTTGATGGTGCCTGGGTCGATGCCGGTGAGAATAATCATACGATCATCGCTGCCATTGCGGGGATTCCGGAGGCAGTAGGCATACTTGGGTATGCTGATGTTACTGCTTATAATAACATCATTACCTCACTGACGATCAATGAAGTCGCGCCGACCTTGTCCACCATCTCCTCCGGAGATTATCAGTTATCCCGGTTTCTGCGCTTTTACACAAAACTGAATGCCGAGCAGAATAACACCCTTGTATCAGAGTTTGTGGCCGAGATGACGAGTCGCGAAGCTGTTGGCGCTTCCGGTTATCTGGTCGATCAGGGGTTGATCTCTCTCGAGAGCATGAGCGCGGCAACAGCTGTACTCGATATGAGTAACTGACGCCAAAGACGCATCCTAATCGAGTACGGACCCTAAGCATTGACTTCACGATCAGGCGCGCAAAGTGCGCCGTTCCCCTGATCGCGGGTTTCTGGTAACGCCCTTCCGGACAGGCAATTTTTAGTGCCACCGGGAGAGGAGAGACTGATGACCAGGCTGACACGACGTGGATTTCTAACAACAACGGCAGGTGCGGCCGGGGCGGGATTGACCGCTTGCGCAACGGGTACCGTGACGGCACCTGTTTATCAGGGGGAAGTTACCTTCCGCCACGGTGTTGCCTCCGGTGATCCGTTAACGGACCGGGTTATCTTGTGGACGCGTGTCAGCCCCGCGCGTGACATCGGGCCGGTGCCGGTCATCTGGACGGTCTATAGTGATGCGCGCATGAGAAACGTCGTGGCTTCAGGCTCTGTCATGACCTCGGTCGACCGCGACTATACAGTCAAGATTGATGCAGCAGGTCTTACTCCCGCCACAGAGTATTTTTACCAGTTTACCGTGCAATCATCTTCCGGCCTGATTACGTCCCTGCCGGGGCGTACGCGCACCCTGGCGGACAGTGGAGATGAAACGCCGGTCAAATTCGCCGTTGTGTCCTGCTCAAACTATCCATTTGGTTATTTCAATGTCTATCGCGAGATCGGCAAAAGAAATGATCTTGATGCGGTGATCCATCTGGGTGACTACATCTATGAGTATGGTCGCGATGGTTATGGTGGTGACGTTGGAGAGCAACTGGGCCGTAACCATAACCCGTCAACAGAAACAATTTCCCTGAAAGAGTATCGCGAGCGTCATGCGCAATATAAAAGCGATGAAGATCTGCAGGCTGCCCACG
>JALEGJ010000097.1 GCA_022763115.1 Aquisalinus sp. | reverse complement strand
TCTGGCACTAATCATGCAGATTTTGTGTCATTGAGGGTAAAGCGTAGATACAGGAGCGGCCAATGAGCAAAGTAGGCGGCAAAAATTCAGGCGGTAACAACGGCGGCGGCGATAACAAGAATACGCTTTACTGCTCATTCTGCGGCAAGAGCCAGCACGAGGTGCGCAAGCTCATTGCCGGGCCAACGGTCTTTATCTGCGATGAATGTGTCGAGCTTTGCATGGATATCATTCGCGAGGAGAGCAAATCCTCTCTCGTGAAGTCCGGTGAGGGTGTGCCATCGCCGCAGCACATCATGAATGTGCTGAATGACTACGTGATCGGGCAGGGCCACGCCAAGCGTGTGCTTTCTGTTGCGGTCCATAACCACTTCAAGCGCCTCAACCATGCGACAAAAAATAATGACGTGGAGCTGGCCAAGTCGAACATCATGCTGATCGGCCCGACCGGGACAGGTAAAACCCTGCTGGCCCAGACACTGGCGCGTATCCTTGATGTGCCATTTACCATGGCCGATGCGACAACCCTGACAGAAGCCGGTTATGTTGGTGAGGACGTTGAGAATATTGTCCTGAAACTGTTGCAGTCTGCTGATTACAATGTCGAGCGTGCCCAGCGCGGCATCGTCTATATTGACGAGATCGACAAGATTTCCCGCAAGTCCGACAACCCGTCCATCACGCGTGATGTATCCGGCGAGGGTGTTCAGCAGGCCCTTCTGAAGATCATGGAAGGCACTGTCGCCTCCGTCCCGCCACAGGGCGGGCGCAAGCATCCGCAGCAGGAGTTCCTGCAGGTTGATACAACGAACATCCTGTTCATCGTGGGCGGTGCCTTTGCGGGCCTCGACAAGGTGATAGCCAATCGCGGCGAGGGCGCCTCTATCGGCTTCGAGGCCGAGGTGAAAGAGCTTGATGACCGCCGTGTGGGCGACATCCTGCGTGAAGTCGAGCCGGAAGACCTTCTGAAATTCGGTCTGATCCCGGAATTTGTTGGCCGTCTGCCGGTTCTTGCGACACTGGAAGACCTCGATGAAGGCGCTTTGGTTCAGATTCTGACATCCCCGAAAAATGCCCTGGTCAAGCAGTACCAGCGCCTGTTCGAGATGGAAGATGTCAAGCTGACCTTCAGCGAAGAAGCGCTCGCGGCCGTCGCGCAGAAAGCCATCAAGCGCAAGACAGGCGCGCGTGGCCTGCGCTCCATTATGGAAGGCTTCCTTCTGGATACCATGTTCGATCTGCCGACGCTGGAAGGCGTAGAAGAGATCGTCATCAACAAGGAAGTCGTGGAAGGCAATGCCCAGCCGCTCAGCATCTATTCCAAGGAAGGCAAGGCCGCCCCGACAGCAGAAGTCGACGCCAGCGCCTGAAATTGACTGCGAGATAAAGTTGATGGGACACGCTCTTTAGAGCGTGTCTTTTCATATAAAGACCGTCACAAATTCAGAACTTGAAATCGTTCATCCTGCCCCCACATCATTCTGAGCCCGGGCGCTTTGTATCGGCAGGCCTTTTCCACAGGTTCGAAAAAGCTGTTTGCGCCCTTTGGCAACACTGACCACATTGCTGTGGTGCTTCTGTAGAAGGCCCGGCACTTCAATAACTGCCGCTAGGAGTTTTTATGTCTGATTTAAGAGCCTATCCCGTTTTGCCCCTGCGTGACATCGTTGTGTTTCCGCACATGATCGTCCCGCTTTTTGTGGGCCGGGAAAAATCCGTCAAGGCCCTCGAAAACGTGATGACGGACGACAAGGAGATTTTGCTGGTTGCCCAGAAAGACGCCAGCAACGATGATCCAAACCCTGAAGATATCTACAGCGTTGGCGTTGTTGCCAAAGTCCTGCAGCTGCTGAAACTGCCCGACGGCACCGTGAAAGTGCTTGTCGAAGGGGCACAGCGTGCCACGATCGTCAAATATCTGGAGAATGAAACTTTCTTCGAGGCAGAAGCCATGCTGCTGGAAGAAGAGGACGCAGAGCCAGCCGAGGTTGAGGCGCTCGCCCGCTCCGTCAACACCCAGTTTGAATCATACGTAAAGCTCAACAAGCGTGTCTCGCCTGAGGTCATCGTTGCCGTGGGGCAGATCGATGAAGCCTCAAAACTGGCTGACACGGTTGCGTCGCATTTGAATATCAAGATTTCCGAAAAGCAGGAATTGCTTGAAGTCATCAAGGTCACGGACCGTCTGGAAGCGGTTTACTCCCTCATGGAAGGCGAGATGAGCGTGTTGCAGGTTGAGAAAAAAATCCGCAATCGGGTCAAGCGCCAGATGGAGAAGACCCAGCGCGAATACTATCTCAACGAGCAGATGAAGGCGATTCAGAAGGAGCTCGGCGACAACGATGAAGCGCGTGACGAGTTGACCGAGCTGGAAGAGAAAATCGGCAAGACCAAACTGTCCAAAGAGGCCAAGACGAAAGCCGAAGGCGAGCTGAAAAAGCTGCGCCAGATGTCGCCGATGTCTGCTGAGTCAACGGTTGTCCGCAACTACCTCGACTGGATCCTGTCGATCCCGTGGGGCAGCAAGAGTAAACTCAAGAACAACCTTGAAAAGGCCGAAGAAATTCTCGACACGGACCACTATGGCCTCGAAAAGGTCAAGGAGCGGATCATCGAGTATCTTGCGGTGCAAAAACGCACCAACAAGCTGAAAGGCCCGATCCTCTGTCTGGTTGGCCCACCAGGTGTGGGTAAAACTTCCCTCGGCAAGTCCATTGCGAAGTCTACCGGGCGGGAGTTTGTGCGTATTTCGCTCGGGGGTGTGCGCGATGAAGCGGAAATCCGCGGCCATCGCAGAACCTATATCGGCTCCATGCCTGGCAAGATCATTCAGTCCATGAAGAAAACCAAGAAAAGCAATCCGCTTTTCCTGATGGACGAGATCGACAAGATGGGCCGTGACTTCCGTGGCGATCCCGCATCGGCATTGCTCGAGGTTCTTGATCCCGAGCAGAATGCGACCTTTGCAGATCATTATCTGGAAGTGGATTATGATTTGTCTGACGTGATGTTTGTCACAACGGCGAACTCTCTCGACATGCCGCAACCGTTGCTCGATCGTATGGAGATCATCCGCATCCCCGGATATACGGAAGACGAGAAAAAAGAAATTTCCCGTCGCCACCTGATCCCGAAACAGCTCGAAAATCACGGCATGACGGAGAAGGAATGGGAAATCACAGACGAAGGTCTTGTGGGTCTCATCCGCAATTACACACGCGAAGCAGGCGTGCGTAATCTTGAGCGCGAGTTAGCTAACCTTATCCGCAAGGCAGTGCGCGAGATTGAACAGCGCGGTGCCGAGAAGATCACAGTTACCGAAGACAACCTCAGTGAGTATGCAGGTGTACTGAAATACCGCTTCGGGGAACTCGATGGTGATGATCTGATCGGCGTCGTGACAGGCCTTGCCTGGACCTCCGTTGGCGGTGACATTCTGAAGATCGAAGCCGTCAAGATGCCGGGCAAGGGCAAGATGACCCCGACCGGCAACCTCAAAGACGTGATGAAGGAATCTGTCTCGGCCGCGGCCTCTTATGTGCGTTCGCGCGCAACGGAGTTTGGCGTCAAGCCGCCTGTCTTTGACAAGACAGACATCCATATTCACGTGCCGGAAGGAGCCACACCTAAAGACGGTCCGTCCGCCGGTGTCGCGATGGCAACAGCCATTGTTTCTGTGTTGACCGGCATTCCGATCCGCAAAGATATCGCCATGACCGGTGAAATTTCTTTGCGCGGTCGCGTCTTGGCGATTGGCGGCTTGAAAGAGAAACTGCTCGCAGCTCTTCGGGCCGGGACAAAAACCGTCCTGATCCCGGAAGAGAACGAGAAGGACTTGGCAGACATTCCGGAGAATGTTCTCGAGGCTCTTGAGGTCATCCCGGTCACGACCGTGGATGAAGTGCTGCAACATGCCCTGACAGGTGAGTTGACGCCGATCGAATGGAATGAGGAGGAGGAACTCCTCAAGGCAGCGGCAGCAGCCAGTGGCAAGGATGATCCAGGCTCTGTCATGACACACTGACCTTGAAACCGGCCTGATAAAAAAAATATCAGGCCGGTTTTGTTTGTTTGAGGCGAGGGGAAAGATCATGTATCAGGCCGCCATGCGTAACGGTGAAGAAAAAAAAATACTGGCACCTGAGGCCTGCGAAACCATGGAAGAGGTGCGCGCAGGCGTGGATGATCTGGACCGCCAGCTGGTAGAATTGCTCGTCACCCGGCAGGGCTATATGGAAGCTGCGGCCCGCATCAAACCGGCAGAGTCTGACGTGCGTGTGCCGTGGCGCATTGAACAGGTTGTCGAAAATGTGCTCGCAGAAGCAAAAGAAAAAGGTCTCTCATCGCGAATCGCTGAGCCTGTTTGGCGCGTTTTGATCGAAAAGTGCATCGAGCATGAGGGCGAAAAGTGGCGCACTCTTCGCGCGCAGGATTGAAAAAGTATATAAATTACAATAGGTTGTGTATAGGCTCGGATATTTTTCCACTATTTCGTTAACTGCGATTTGACGGATCACACCGTCCGGACATACTGGGGCCGCTAATAAGAAACCTTCCACGAGAAAGGGGAAGCCAATGAACAAGAGTGAATTTATCGATCGCGTGGCCGATCTTGCAGATATGAGCAAAACCGACGCGGGTAGTGCCGTTGATGCCGTCTTTGATGCTATTACCGAGGCCCTCAAGAATGGCGACGAAGTCCGCCTGGTTGGCTTTGGCACATTCTCTGCTGCCAAGCGCAAGGCGCGTGACGGTCGTAACCCGCGCACTGGCGAAACGATCAAAATCCCTGCTTCCATCCAGCCAAAATTTTCTGCTGGCAAGGGTCTGAAAGACGCCCTCAATTAAGGCAAAAAAATTCTGTTACGGGCGCAGCAAATTCTTGAACATGTGATTTTGCTGCGCTAACAGTGCGGTCTGTTTCAAGGCATATAACTTCATAGCATTGAAATAAGGGCGATTAGCTCAGTTGGTAGAGCGCTTCGTTTACACCGAAGATGCCGGGAGTTCGAGTCTCTCATCGCCCACCATCCGCCTTCGCAGATTTTGGTGAAACCAAAATCTGGCTTCGGCGTGACAAGCCGAAGCGTTCGAAGCGGATGCCGCGCCGTAACGAAGTGAAGGCGGGCTTTTCAGAAATTGGTCCTCAATTTTCAGGCAAATGACCGGGTTCCTATTAAGAGCGAGCGCAATCGAGGTCGAGATTCTGAAACGAGAGTCTCACAACCATGTTCAATATGAGGGTAACGGAAGTTTTTCACTAACCACCCCTTGAAAAGCACACCGCACGTTCCCATTTCGTTCTCTGCGTCTGAGTTGCCCTGCAGGTCGATGTGTAAACGCTGCTGGCGAAGAAAAATAAAGCCATTAAGTTCACTCGTGCTGACAGCATGCGCATTGTTTAAGAATTGGGTTCCCGGATTGAGCTATGCCTGACACAGAGTATCTGATTATCGGAGCCGGCTTTTCCGGGCTGGCGATGGCCTATCGCCTGCAGGAAGCAGGACAACGTGATTTCATCATCTATGAGCGGGCAGATGAACTGGGCGGCACCTGGGCGGCGAATACTTATCCTGGCTGCGCCTGTGATGTGCCTGCGCATGTATATTCATTTTCTTTTGAGCAGAAGCCGGACTGGTCGAAACTCTTTGCCAATCAGCCGGAGTTGCTGGCCTATATCAAGGATGTTGCCGCGAAGCACGGACTTGAAAATTACATTCAGTACAACAGAACCGTCACAAGCCTGAGCTATGATAAGGCTTCGCAGATATGGTCCGTACAAACCGATGATGGTAAGGTTCTCAAGGCAAGATATGTCATCGCTGCCGCCGGGCCGTTGGCGACACCCATCATGCCTGAGATTGAAGGCATAGATTCTTTCACTGGAAATCTTTTTCACTCTGCTGAATGGCGGCATGATGTAGACCTGACCAGCAAGAAGGTTGCCGTTATCGGCACTGGCGCAAGTGCCATTCAGTTTGTCCCTGAAATTGTTGATAAAGTTAGTGAGCTGAAAGTATTCCAGCGCACAGCGCCATGGGTGCTGCCGCGCATGGAGCGGGAGTTTACCGAAAAGGAACTTGATGCTTTCCGCAATGGGCCCACCCTCTCGCGGCTGCTGCGGCGCTGGCTTTACTGGCGCGCGGAGATGCGCGCGATTGGCTTTTTCCGCCACCCGAACCTGTTGCGCATTTTCGAATGGATGGGCAGGCGGCATCTGAAAGCCCAGATCAAAAATGAAGATCTGCGGGAAAAGCTGACGCCAGACTTCCGCTTCGGCTGCAAACGTCTTCTGATGTCCAATCAATGGTATCCCGCCTTGAACCGGGATAAGTCGGAAGTTGTTACAGCACCAATCAAACGGATTGTATCTGGTGGCATTGAACTGGACGATGGCCGACTCATAGAGGCGGATGTCATCATTATGGGAACCGGTTTTCAGGCAACCGAGCCAATGCCGGGCATCACTGTCATCGGACGCGAGGGGCGCGACCTGCATGGCGAGTGGAGAGAGAAGGGCGCTGAAGCCTATTTTGGCTCCAGCGTTGCCGGATATCCCAACCTTTTCATGCTGCTTGGCCCCAACACCGGGCTCGGCCATAATTCCGTCGTCTATATGGCTGAGGCGCAGATTGAAGGTATCATCCGTTTACTGCAGACAGCAAATGAGCAGGGAACACCTACAGTGGAGGTGACCGAAGAAGCGCAAAACGATTTCAACGCTGACGTGCAGGAACGTTTGTCAAAGTCCGTCTGGCAGACCGGCGGTTGTGATAGCTGGTACAAGACAGCCGACGGCAAGAACACCACAATATGGCCGGGCTATACATTCGATTTCAGGAAGCGTGCGACGGACCTGCCAGTCAGTGCATTTCATTTAACCACAGCACATCATTCAGCAGACGCATCAGCGCAGGCTGCGGAGTAAAATCATGACCCCCGGAACAGAGTATCATGCCTTGAAAACAATCCTTGCGTTGCCCGAAGGTGTGCGCAAGACGATGTTCAGGGAAGAGCCCATTGTCGTGCGCGGCTCCGAAATTGATCCCCACACCCGCACACTTCTGCGCCTTATAGAAATCCAGAAACGCTCAACCATTGATGAAATTGGAAGAGCAAGTGGAGCGCCAGCAGCCCGTGCAGCCTATCGGCATTACTACAAGACGGGTGCCTGGCAATCGCGCAAGCTCCCTGTATCCACGCAGAATGTTCTGGTGCCCGGTGGCAAGCATGACATGGCCGCCCGCCTGTATCGGCCAGAGCAGAGTGAGAGTGATGGATTGCTGATCTATATTCATGGCGGTGGTGGCGTCATCGGAGATATTGAAGCTTATGATTATTTCAACCGTTACCTTGCGGACTATCTTGGCTGCGCAGTACTTTTTCCTGAATATGGACTTGGACCGGAAAGTCCATTTCCAGCAGGCGTGAAGGATTGCATCGCCATGACCCGCGCCCTGCCCGAACTAGCGCAACGCTTTGCCATAAACAAAGACATGATCATTATTGGGGGCGAAAGCGCAGGGGCGATGCTCTCGGCAATCTGCGGCCATGAAGCGGCCCAGGCAGGAATCGACGTCAAAGCCCTGTGGCTTCTATTCGGGGCCTATGACGAGCTTGCCAGCGACAAATATGCGTCGATGAAAGACTACGGCACCGGTTTCGGCCTGTCGCAGGGTCTTATCGACTGGTTCAGTGAGCAGTATTTCGCCAATGGCAACGAGCAACTTGAGTCGTATCCAATGCCAATTGACCTGCCAGACTTGCAGAAACTGCCCAAATCCCTGCTGCGCGCAGCTGAATATGATCCGTTATTCGATCAGTCCCCGGCATTTCTGGAAAAAATTCAAGGCCTCGGTGTGGACGTGACGTATCGCGTCGCGAAGGGATTGCTGCACGGCTACACGAACTTGTTCGAATTGGTCCCCGCGGCAAAAGCAGCGCTGGATGAGGACCTCGACTGGATCAAGGGTGAACTTGCTTAACGGTTCAGCCTCCCGTCGATCAGCACATCAACAATCGCTGGCTCCGCCAGTGTGGACGTGTCACCCAGATTGCTGAATTCGTTTTCCGCGATCTTGCGCAAAATGCGACGCATGATCTTGCCGGAGCGGGTTTTGGGCAGGCCCGGTGTAATCTGAATAAAATCAGGCTTGGCAATCGGCCCGATTTCCGTGCGCACTTGCTGAATCAACTCTGCCACCAGCGTGTCAGAACCATCAGTGCCAGCATTGAGGATCACATAGGCATAAATGCCCTGGCCCTTGATATCATGAGGTACACCGACGACCGCAGCTTCCGCCACATCCTTATGGGCGACCAATGCACTTTCAATTTCTGCTGTCCCCATCCGGTGCCCGGACACATTCAGGACATCATCAACCCTGCCGGTAATCCAGTAATAACCGTCTTCGTCACGGCGGGCACCATCACCAGTGAAATAAAGACCGGGATAGGTTTTGAAATATGTGTCAACAAATCGTTGGTGGTCACCATACACAGTGCGCATCTGACCGGGCCACGACGCCTTGAGCACGAGATTACCCTCGGCAGCTCCTTCAAGGAATTTGCCATCCGCATCAACAAGGTCAGGCTGCACACCAAAAAACGGCTTTGTTGCTGACCCTGGTTTCAATGCGGTCGCGCCTGGCAGGGGGGTAATCAGAATACCGCCTGTCTCTGTTTGCCACCATGTATCAACGATCGGGCATTTTTCCTCCCCCACGACGCGGTGATACCAGAGCCATGCTTCCGGATTGATGGGTTCACCAACCGTCCCCAAGATGCGTAGCGAAGACCTGTCATGCTGTGAGACAAAATCATCACCTTCACGCATGAGGGCGCGAATGGCAGTAGGCGCGGTGTAAAAGATATTGACCTTGTGTTTCGCCACAACCTGCCAGCAGCGCCCGGCATCTGGCCAGGTGGGTACACCTTCAAACATCAGCGTCGTCGCGCCATTTGCGAGCGGGCCATAAACGATATAGCTGTGCCCAGTCACCCAGCCGACATCTGCCGTACACCAGTAAATGTCACCCGGCTTGTAATCGAATACCAGCTCATGCGTGAAAGAGGCGTATGTGAGATACCCGCCTGTCGTATGCATCACACCCTTCGGTTTTCCGGTAGAACCGGATGTATAGAGAATGAACAGCGGGTCTTCTGCATTCATCACTTCCGGTTCGCAGTCCGGGTGAACATCATTCATGGCTTCGTTCAGCCACAGGTCGCGACCTGATTCAAAACCGACAGTACCATCAGTATGCCGCCAGACCAGAACTGTCCGTACCGGATGGTCCTTGATCTCAAGGGCCGTATCGACATTCGCCTTTAGCGGCACTGTTTTGCCGCCGCGTACAGCTTCATCGGCTGTGATGATGCAGGTCGCGCCGCAATCTTCAACGCGCGAGGCCAGAGCTTCAGGTGAGAAGCCGCCAAAAACAACTGAGTGGACAGCACCGATGCGTGCGCAGGCGAGCATGGCGTAAGCTGCTTCCGGGATCATCGGCATGTAGAGAATGACTCTGTCCCCTTTGGCGACGCCGCGTGCTTTCAACACATTGGCAAGCCGACAGGTCTGCTCAAAAAGCTCTGCATAGGTAATATGGCTGGAAACTGAGGGGTCGTCACCTTCCCAGATGATCGCGGTCTGATCTGCCTTGTCTTTCAGGTGCCGGTCAATGCAGTTGACGGCCACATTCAGGGTGCCGTCCTCAAACCATTTGATGTGCAGATCGTTTTCATCATAGGAAACGTCTCTCACCTTGCTGAAGGGGGACATCCAGTCAAGGCGGCCGGCGACATCTGACCAGAACCCTTCGGGGTCAGTAATGGAGCGCTCATACATCTCGTTATATTTCTCGGCTGTGATATGCGCCTTTTTCTGAATGTCCGGGTTTACGCTGATTGTCACAGCGTCCTGGGAGTCGGCCATCGTCACCTCCTGATTATGAATAATAATTGCTCTCTCAGATGGGAAAAGCCTAACGCATTTTTAGCTATCTACAAGGGGGGACCCTTTCTAAGGCTGCCAGTCAGGGCCGCTCCAGAAAGGTATCAATCACCTTTTTTGTGCCAGCCTTTTCAAAAGCGACCTCGAGTTTGTTGCCTTCAATCGTTTGCACTTCTCCGTAGCCGAATTTCTGATGAAAAACACGCTCGCCGGTTTTGAAACTGCTGCTGCCGGGTGTGGAGGTCGCGATCAATTCTGCCTTGCCTTCCAGCGCTGGCGGTCGGCCACTCTGGCGTTTCGCCTCTCGCGCACGTTTCCAACCGGGATTGTCGTAATAGGTTTCTTCTTCCATCTTCATACCAGAAAAGCTGGAATAGGCCGGAAGGTCAGAAGCAGCCGCACCGTATAATCCGGGCTCAGACATTACCTCCACATGGGTTTCAGGCAATTCGTCAATGAACCGGGAAGGCATGGCGCTCTGCCAGCGCCCGTAAACCTGCCTGTTGGCGGCAAAGGAGATGCGACAGCTTTCCATGGCGCGGGTGATGCCCACATAAGCGAGCCTGCGCTCTTCCTCCAGTCCGTCATTGCCATTCTCATCGAGTGATCTGGCGGAGGGAAAAATATCTTCCTCCCAGCCAGGCAGAAACACCACAGGCCACTCAAGTCCTTTGGCAGCATGGAGTGTCATTAGCCAGATCTGGCCGCCGTCGGTTGCCTGATTGATGTCAGAGACAAGCGAAACATGGTCGAGATAACCTTCCAGTGTGTCGAATTCCCCGGCGGCATTGACCATCTCTTTCAGGTTGTCGAGTTTGGAGGGGGCCGTCGGGCTTTTGGAATTTTTCCAGAAATCTGTATAGCCACTTTCTTCCAGGACAATCTCTGTGAGCGTGGCCGGGTCCGTATCCTTCGCCGCATGCGCCCAGCGCTCCAGCGCATCGAGAAGACCTGCTAGGCCTGAGCGGGCTTTTCCCTTTAGCTCATCTGTCTCCAGCGCGATGCGGCCTGCTGCCGAGAGGGAAACGCCAGCACGACGCGAGATAATTTCCAGCGCCTGTACGGCCTTGTCGCCAAACCCGCGTCTTGGTTTATTCACGACGCGCGAGAATGACAGATCATCGTCCATGTTCCGTACCAGACGCAAGTACGCAAGGGTGTCACGAGTTTCCTCGCGTTCATAAAATCGTGGGCCCCCAACTACCTGATACGGCAGACCCGCCAGATTGAACCGCTCTTCAAAGCTGCGCATCTGGAACGACGCACGTACCAGAACGGCCATGTCAGACAGGGAGCGACCGCGCGACTGCTCGGCCTCTATGTCGTCTGTTATGGTTCTGGCTTCTTCCTCACCATCCCAGACACCGCGTAATTGAACCTTTTCTCCCCCATCCTGTTCGGTCCAGAGAGTCTTGCCAAGGCGGGTCTTGTTGCTCTCGATCAGGCCGGAAGCAGCAGCCAGAATAGGGGCTGTTGAGCGATAATTCTGCTCCAGACGGATGACTTTCGCGCCGGGAAAATCCTTCTCAAACTTCAGGATGTTGGCAACTTCAGCACCACGCCAGCCATAGATCGACTGGTCATCATCGCCAACGCAGCAGATGTTGCGATGTTCCTGCGCCAGAAGTCTCAACCAAAGATACTGAGCGACATTGGTGTCCTGATATTCGTCCACCAGCATGTAGCGAAACTTGTTCTGGTATTTTTCCAGTATGTCCTTATGTGACTGGAAAATCGTCAAGTTGTGTACCAGCAAATCCCCAAAGTCAGCAGCGTTTAATGTTATGAGCCGCTGCTGATAATTTCTGTACAATGTAATGCCTTTTCCGGCAGCAAAGAAATGTGCTTCGTTGCCTGGTACTTTGTCGGGCGTCAGCCCCCGGTTTTTCCAGTCATCAATGAAGGCGGCGAGACCCCGTCCGGTCCAGCGTTTTTCATCAAGACCTTCTGCTTCAATCACCTGTTTGCACAACCTGATCTGGTCATCTGTATCAATAATCGTGAAAGACGGTTTCAGGCCTACCAGCTCCGCATGAATACGGAGGATTTTGGCAGCGACTGAGTGAAACGTCCCAAGCCATTGCATTCCCTCAACCGTGTCACCGATCAGGTGCCCGACCCGTTCCTTCATTTCGCGGGCTGCCTTGTTGGTGAAGGTCACGGCGAGAACCTGCCAGGGTGCGGCACGGCGCGTTGTCAGCAGATGTGCAAGGCGCGTCGTCAAGGCACGGGTTTTGCCGGTGCCGGCGCCAGCCAGAACCAGAACTGGCCCATCTGTCGTGATAACGGCCTCACGTTGCTTCTCGTTCAATCCGTCGAGGTAGCTGGCAGTGTCGTTTATGGCTGGTGGCTGCGCAGCAGCCATGGCGCGCGCTGAAAGCGAGGTATTTCCTGTCATCATTACTATATAGCGCGAAAGAACGATTCTGGAACAGAGGTTAGCGTTGTGAAACGAAAACCGGCATTCCGCCTTTCGGGCGCAAAGTGACATTCATCTGTGGCACGATTTCGTGGCTCTCGTCGCGCTCAAATCGAAATTGCCGCGTCAGTGTCGCGAGAATGGTCACAGCTTCCATCATAGCGAATTTGAGTCCAATGCAGATGCGCGGCCCGGCCCCGAAAGGCAGATAAACGAAACGGTCGCGCGCCTTGATCTTGTCTTCTGTGAACCGGTCAGGATCAAATGTGTTTGGCCGATCCCACAAAAAGGCGTGTCGCTGCATGGGATACACTGCAATCGCCACATGATCGCCGGGCTCAAGCTGATTGCCAGCGATTGTCACCGGCGCAATGACCGAGCGTGGAATGATGCAGACCGGCGGGTAAAGGCGCATGGCTTCCATAATCACCTGCTCATGCAGATCAAGGGCCGGGAGGTGCTCTGCATTTATTGGCTCATGACCAGCGATACTGCGCACCTCTTCTGCCAGCCTGCTTTGCAGCTCCGGCATCTGGCTGAGGATCGAGATTGTCCAGGATAATGCCACGGCTGTTGTCTCATGACCGGCAGCGATGAACGTAATGAGATTATCCAGAAGCTGCTGATCGGTCAGGCTGTCGCCGGTTTCCGGATCTGTCGCACTAATCATCATACCAAGCAGATCGTCACCCGGGTGATCCTGCTGCTGACGGTTTTTAATCTGCTCTGCCGCGAAGGCACGAATACGGGCTATGGCTTTCTTGCCCTCGTTGATGCCCGGATTGGCCAGAATACGTGGCACCCAGTCCGGCGCATCTAGCAGGTCCAGCAAGTTGAACTTGCCGACTGTTTGCAGGTATCTGGTTATGTCATCGGCCAGTTGTGTCTGGCTATATGCCTGGTCCCTGCTGTCGCCGGACAGAAGCGTCGCCTCGATAATATCATATGTCGCCTTAATCATCTCCTCGTGGATATCAATGCGACAAGTCTGATTGGTATCGCGCACTGCCTGATTGATCCGCTCGGCTGTCTCGCGCGCAGAAGTTTCCATGACAGGGACCATGCCAGTGAGCGCTTCGTGCCGAAACGCGGGTGCTGCGGCGCGTCTTTGCCGGCGCCAGACAGCGCCTTCAGTTGTCAGTAATCCTTCGCCGACCGCAGGCTTCAGCAAGCGATCCTGAATATAGGACTTCTTGAAGCAGTCAGCATCCGTCAGCAAAATCTGTTTTGCATATACAGGGTCCATAACCTGCATGAAAGTGCGCTTGCCTGCCTTCATGGTGAAAGTCCGGTTGTGGAAGAAATACTCTGACCACATCTCAATCGGGTTTTTGAGTGTGGCTGCGTAGGCTGCGAATAGTCCTCCGCCATCCTGACGGCGGGCAACAGTCGGCGGGGTGAACTCCTGAACAGTGGGGTGCGCAGACATCGTATTCTCCTGTCTTGCGGATGTATTTTAGATAAGCGCTTTCTGCGCCGAGTGAAGCCCCGGTACTGCAGAAAGTCTGCCTCTGGAAATGTGTTTGAAAAATGCTTACATTATATACGGGCGTTAAGGGAAAAGGGGTATTGCAATGCACAAATTGCCAGTAGGTGACACCGTTATTGGTGCCGTCAGGTTCGGTTTTCAAAACATGTTTACGACGATCCGGCTCGGCTGGGTCGGTTTATTATTGTCGATTGTTCTGATTGGCATTGTTGGCTTTCTGGTTTTGGGGGGCATGGATTTTTCCGTGCTCGAAGACCTTGAAGACTGGGATTACAATACTGCTGACGAGAATATGGCGGCCCTTCACGCCGTCTTCAGCATTTATGGGGGGATATTTCTGGCCGTTCTGATAGGGGCAATAGCCTTTGTGCCGTTGACAGTTATCCTGATACGGATGGCTGCAGACGTGGAAGAGGCGCCGCCTGGTATTGGATATTTCCGGTTTGGCGGCACCGAAATCCTGTACATTCTTGGCGGGGTTGTTTCTTCGATACTCCACTCACTGGTTGCCTTTCTGGCTTTGATACCCGCGCTGGCCGCGTTCGGCTGGGGGGCGATTATCAGTTTTGCGGATGGGTCTGACTTCGAAGCCGCCCTTGATAACAGCGCTTTGGGACTTGGCGGTGCAGTAGGCGTCCTGCTTTTGATTGTAGGCATTGTCTTAATCATCTGGTTCGCAATCCGTATGTCAACATTCCTGCCAGCTATCGCTGCAGAAGGCGGTTTCCCGCTGTTCAAGGCCCTGAAAATGACGGGTAAAAATGTCTGGCATATCATCGGTGCGTGGATACTTTTCATCCTGTTGCGCACTGCGATTGAAATCGGATTTACAATCGGTGTGGTTGCACTGACCCTGTTGTTCGTTTTCCTCTATCAGGCCGCGGGTGCCGAAATGGAAATGCTTGGCATACTGGTTGTTGCCGCAGGCGCGCTTATCGGGATCTTTGTTTACCTGCTCTATATGATGTTTGTGATCGCCTCAGGCATCGCATTTCCGGCAAAAATCTACAGCCATTTGAAACAGAACGCTTGAGCTGGCGTGCCGGTAAGGGAGTGCCGCGCGGCGGTGCTCCCTTGTTTTATTTGCCAGCAGTCTGATCGAATTGCATGCAGCCGAAGATGTTGCCTTCGGTGTCCTTGAAATAGGCAAGCCAGCCTGTTTCGGGTATTGGCATTTTATCAACAGTTTGAATGCCACCGGCGGTTTTGATCCGCTTTGCATAGGCATCAAGGTCATCTACCTGAAGGGTACAGACATAGCAGTTGACCGCGGCACCTTCTACCGGGCCTGGGCCCATCCGTTTCATCAACCCGCCATTCAGGCCGGGCTCACTATCCGGGCCAGTCTCGATGCCCCAATAAGCGTGCTCCATGTTGCCGAAGCTGCTAAATTTCCAGTCAAACACATCATTATAAAAACTGATCGCGCGCTCCGGATCGTCTGCATGTATTTCGAAGTGAACCGGGCGGGGCATGGCGTTTCCTTTCCAGAAGGCACGAAAGAGCGTCAGCTGCTTTCAGCCAGCAAACTCAGTTGCTCGATCGCAGCGGTGGTTTTTGCCTGAACCTTGTCGGTGAGGGGCGTGGGGTAATCGCCCGTGAAGCAATGATCCGTAAACGCTGGATCATCATCATCGCGAGGACCTTTGCCAAATGCCTTGTAGAGGCCATCGAGGCTGAGAAACTCGAGACTGTCTGCGCCAATGATGTTGCGCATTTCCTGAACGGAATGAGTTGCCGCGAGAAGTTCATCGCGCGACGGTGTGTCAATGCCGTAGAAATCCGGAAACTTGATCGGCGGGCAGGCAATGCGGAAGTGCACTTCCTTTGCCCCGGCGTCACGCAACATCCGCGTAATTTTACGGGAGGTTGTGCCGCGTACCAGACTGTCATCCACAAGCACAACCCGCTTGCCCGCAACTGCACCAGCATTGGCTGAATGTTTGCGCGCAACGCCCATTTCGCGAATTTTTTGCGAAGGCTGAATGAAAGTGCGCTCCGCATAGTGGCTTCGGATCAATGCCATTTCGAAGGGCAGGTCTGCTTTCTGGCTGAAACCCACAGCGGCCGGAACGCCTGAGTCAGGAATCGGTGAAATAATATCGGCCTCAACCGGCGCCTCCTTGGCGAGGCGACGACCGAGGCGTTTGCGCATTTCATAAACGCTGTCGCCATCAATGAAAGAGTTTGGCTTGGCAAAGTAGATCAACTCGAAAATACAGGGGCGTGCATGGGGCGGTTCCGGCGTAATCTGACGGCTTTCCACCGTACCGTCTGCATGACAGATCACGGTTTCGCCGGGGCGAACATCACGCACATACTCCGCCCCGATCAGATCAAAGGCACAAGTCTCTGAAGCCAGTACCGGTGCATTGCCGAGCTTGCCGAGCACCAGCGGACGGATGCCAAGAGGGTCGCGGATGCCAATCAGGTTATGCTGTGTCAGGATTGCGAGCGCGTAGGCGCCTTCAATTTCAGCCAGGCTGTCGATCACCTTGTCGACCATGGTCATACCGCGCGACAGGGCGGCAAGCTGGAGAAACAGCTCCGAGTCCATGGTTGTCTGGAAGATGCACCCCTTGCGGATCAATTCTGCGCGTTTTGTACGGCTGTTGGTCAGATTGCCATTATGGGCAATGGCCAGACCACCCCGATCAAGGTCAGCATAAAGGGGCTGAACATTCCGGATCACCGTGTCGCCAGTGGTTGAATAACGGGTGTGCCCGATTCCGGCATTACCGGCGAGATTGTCGAGAACCTTCTCATCGGACATCCGGGCACTGACCAGACCCATGCGCCGTTCAGCATGAAACTTCTGGCCGTCCCAGGTGGCGATGCCAACGGCTTCCTGTCCGCGATGCTGCAGGGCGTGGAGCCCTAGTGCAACTTTGGCGCTGGCGTCCTCATGGCCGATAATGCCGAAGATGCCGCATTCTTCCTTCATTTTCGGCCCGCCGCCATAGAGATCATTGAGGCCGGAGGAGATGTCCCGGACGCGGGAGTGTTCTCGTTTCAGGAACCGGGCAACCTGTGAGTTCGTCTGCACGTTCAGTTCTCCCATTCAGCCAACAACGCCTGAGCGTGCTGCGGGTATGTTGTTGAGCGGAGGGCACTTTCCGCCCCGGTTTCAAGACCAAAATTTTCAAGGATGTCGGCAGCGCTTTTGGCAAAGCCGGACGTTAGGGACCCATCAAGCGCATCCGGGCGTCTGTCAGCCTCGAAATAATAATCAAGGGCCAGAAAGCCAAGACCGACGATCATCCAGCCGCGCAGGAAGCCGAATATGCCCCCGACAATTCGATCAATCCGACCGGGTGTTTTGCCAAGCAGCTTACCTAGCACAAGGCTGATCCCGATATTGATGGCGAGGAAAAAGCTGGCAAAGAGAATCGTAATCAGGAGCATGTTGGTCATCAGCGAGTTGCTGAGGCCGGTGATAGTCGCCAGCGGGCCAGCCAGCCAGAAGGCCAGAAAGGCAGCAAGACCAAGAGCTGTAATTGTCGTCATTTCCCGGGAAATACCGCGAAAAGCGGCGAACAGGATTGATAACCCCATAATGAGAATAACAATGAGATCAAACCAGGTCATCAGCCGCGCCCAATTCCGCTGTCCCCTGCGGGGTTCCTAGCCTGTTTGCCAGATCAATGCCACAACTGAATAACATATCTGTCATAAACTCAGACCTGTTTCATCCAGCGCACAAAATCGTCCAACGCGCCGAATTTTTTCAGGGAAGGTTTATCGGGGATGTTCGCTGGCACGATGGCGCGGTGGAAGCCCAGCTTCTCGGCTTCGCTCAATCGCGCATCAGTTTGCGGCACAGGTCGTATGGCAGCTGACAGGCTCACTTCACCAAAGATGGTGGTTTCACTTGGCAGTGGCGCGTCGAACAGGGATGAGACCAGCGCTGCTGCTGCCGCAAGATCGGCGGCTGGCTCAGTAATGCGCATACCGCCCGCCACATTCAGGAAAACGTCATAGCGACCGAAATCAAGGCCGCAGCGTGTGTCGAGCACAGCCAGCAGCATCGAAAGGCGGGCGCTGTCCCAGCCGACCACGGCCCGGCGGGGGGCGCCGAGACTGGACTGGCTGACCAGCGCCTGAATTTCCACCAGTACAGGCCGGGTGCCTTCTACACCGGCGAAAACCGCAGAACCCGAGACAGGTTTTTCATGCTCCGACAGGAACAGGCGGGAGGGATTGGGCACTTCCTCAAGGCCCTTGCCGGTCATCTCGAACACACCAATCTCATGCGCTGCGCCGAAGCGGTTTTTCACGGCGCGCAAAATGCGGAAGGCCCGCCCGGTCTCGCTCTCGAAATACATGACCGCATCAACCATGTGCTCGACAACGCGCGGGCCCGCGATCTGGCCATCTTTTGTTACGTGACCAACCAGCAGCAACACCGTGTCACTGCCCTTGGCAAAGCGCACCAGCTCCTGCGCACAAGCGCGCACCTGTGTCACGGTGCCGGGTGCAGCGGGCAGGGCATCGGACCAGGTCGTCTGGATTGAATCCATGATGACCACATCCGGTTTCTCCGCCTTCAAGGTCGCCAATATGTCCTTGAGCGACGTTGCAGAAGCCAGATGCACCGGCGTGTCGGAAAGTCCGAGGCGAGCAGCCCGCAGGCGGATTTGCGCAACCGCTTCCTCGCCCGAAATGTAGGCAACCTTCGTCCCTGCATTGGCAAGGCCCGCTGCTACCTGCAGCAGTAGTGTGGACTTGCCGACACCGGGGTCACCGCCGATCAGCAGCGCACTGCCGGGCACAAGTCCGCCGCCTGCCGCCCGGTCAAACTCGTTGTTTCCGGTGGGCAGGCGCGGCTCGCGGGCCACATCGCCTTTCAGGGAGACCAGTTCCAGCGAATTGCCACGTCCGGAAGATTTCGCGCCGTGACTGCCCGGCGGGGCGGCCTCGGTCTGCTCGAGTTCTATTGAATTCCATTCGCCACAGCTGTCGCAGCGCCCGGCCCATTTTGAATAGACCATGCCGCAGGATTGGCAGACATAAGTATCGGTGTTTCTCGCCATAACAGGGATACTAGGCCCTGACTCGAGGGGGCACATAAGTTTTTTCGATCTCTTGCTGAAAAATTTGACATGATTTTGACGTTGAGAATCCGCATCGCCGCTGCGAGAGTTGAATTATGCATCTGCGACTGAACATTTTTCTGCTTGGCATATGGCTGGGGCTGACGGGCTGCATCTCAACGCAGCATCAACTACCGGCACCCGAGCCCGGCCAGCTCGCTCAGACTCAAAGCGAGATGCAGGCAGAGGCAATTGCCTTTCAGATGAAACGCCGGGCGCGTCTGTATGACCTTTCCTGGCCACTGCTGGAAGTAAACGCAGCGATTTGTCCCAATACACGTCGCTCAATCGGTGTCGTACTGGCGGATCTTGAGATGTATGCTGATCTCATTGGCGGGCTCAGCGCTGAGCAGTTAGAGACGCACGGTATTGCCGATGATATCCATGTCTTTCATGTCATCAAAGGCAGCCCGGCTGCAATGGCCGGATTGACCGACGCTGACTTTATTCGTGCCGTAAATGGTGAAGAGGTTGAAACGGACAAGCCCGGAGAACTTGTGCGACTGATCCGTCAGGGGACAGAGGACGATGAGCCGGTTCAGTTAACCGTCGAAAACCCGGACGGGACACGGACGCTGGAAGTCTTAGCGGCGGAAGTTTGCGATGTCCTTGTAAAACTCAGCACCTCATCTGCTCTCAATGCTCTGGCGCAGGACAAGACGATGATTGTTAATGCCGGACTTATGCGCAGTGCTGATGATGATATGGTTCAGTATATCATGGCGCATGAATTGGCGCATTTGGCTTTGCGCCATGCCCGCAAGGGCACCTGGAACACCATCGCCTCCGGGGCTGTTCTATACGGACCTGTTCTCTATGCAGGCGGTGCAGTTATAGATCGCACGCTTGAGGTTTTTGGCCAGAATTCAAAGCGCTCGTTCGCACGGCAAGGTCTCGCCCGTGCCATGTGGTTCAGCCAGATGTTTGAGGCTGAGGCTGATTACGTCGGATTGTATATGCTGGCACGTGCTGACGGTAATATTGATGGCGCTGCAGAAGTTTTTCGCCTGTTTGCGCGCGAAGCGCCGGCCAGCACGTGGCTGCGTTATACACACCCGCTAACGCCTGAGCGCGTTGCCGCACTGGAGATAGCGGTGAAGGAAATTCAGGCAAAACAGGCCCGCGGAGAGCAATTGTTTCCTGAGCGGGTGGAATAATCAGTCCGTATAGACCCGTTTCACCCTTTCGCCCAGAGATACGAGCAATTCGTAAGGAATAGTACCGGCAGTGGCAGCGACCTTCTCTATCCGCAGGTCACGTCCAAAACACTGTGCCATATCGCCGATATGCACATCGACCGGACAGTTACTGACATCCACGGTGATCAGGTCCATGGAAACGATACCAAGGATCGGGCAGGGCGTATTGGCAAGTATGACCTGGCCCTTCCCGGAAAATGCGCGTGAGTAGCCGTCGCCATAGCCAATAGCAATTGTTGCCACCTGCATATGCTTATTGGCGCGGTACGTGCTGCTATACCCCACCGGGTCACCCGACTTCAACTCTCTTACTTGCAGGACAGGTGCTTCCAGCTGGGCGACCAGTTTAAGTTCGTTGCTCAGGCCAGCTTGTGGGCAAATCCCGTAAAGAGCCAGTCCGGGCCGGGTCAGAGTTTCATTGATCTCCTGAGGCAGAAATAACCCGCCGGAAGCGGAGATGCTGTGTTTTGCCTCCGGATATATACTACTCAGGCGTGTGAGTACCTCCTGAAAACGAAGCAGTTGCGCCGAATTTTCTGCCGCTTCCGGATCATCGCTACAGGAGAAGTGACTGAGAATATGAGAGACTGACACGCCTTTATGTTTTGCAGCCAATTGTGTGGCCTCATCCAGCGAGAGACCCAGCCGGTTCATACCGGTATCCACATGCAGCATTGCAGGAGCGTCGCCATTTGCGGCCCATAGTTCTATCTGCGACTGTGTGTTCAGCACAGGTGTCAGTCCGGCGGTTTTGAAGTCACCAATGTTGCCTGCGTCTGGACCATTGAATACGCAGACCTTCGGATCCGGCCCAATGAACTCACGCAGCGCTGTTCCCTCAAACGAATAGGCTACGAAAAATGTCTGGCACCCGGCCTCAAGAAGGGCAGGGGCAACACGGCCAACGCCTAGTCCATAGGCGTTTGCCTTAACGACGGCAGAAAGCTCTGCAGCAGGACGTAAATTCTCAAGCAGTTGGTAATTGTGCTTGAGGGCTGCCAGATCAACAGTAAGGCGGGGCTGCAAGGTACTCATCAACCCAGTCTAGCTGTGTTATTCGGCCAGAACAGGGGTAAACTGCGTTTTTATCCGGGCAGAAGCTCAGTAGTCGCTGTCGCCGTAATAATCCGGGTTGGCGAGATTGCCGAATTTCACGATGTTGGCATCAAAGGCGAGTTTGATGTTGCCGATCGGGCCGTGGCGCTGTTTGCCGATAACGACTTCGGCAAGGCCGTGGACGCGCTCCATTTTTTCCTGCCACTCGCGATATTGCTCAACCTTGTTCATGTCCGGCTCGGTCCGGCTGAGATAGTATTCTTCCCGGTAGACGAACATCACCACGTCTGCGTCCTGCTCAATCGAGCCGGATTCACGCAAGTCAGCCAGCTGTGGGCGCTTGTCATCGCGCTGCTCAACTTGACGCGACAACTGGGAGAGGGCGATGATCGGCACTTCCAGTTCCTTGGCGAGGGCTTTCAAACCGACTGTAATCTCGGTGATTTCCTGCACGCGGTTATCGCCGGAACGCGATGAACCCGAGAGTAGCTGGAGGTAATCCACCACAAGAAGCCCAAGCCCGTGTTGGCGTTTCAGGCGGCGGGCACGCGCCGCAAGCTGGGCGATGGAAAGGCCACCCGTGTCGTCAATATACAGCGGAATTTCGTTGAGCGTCTGGGCGGCTTCGTAAATGCGCTCGAAATCATGCTTCTGAATATCGCCCCGGCGGATCTTGTCAGAGGGAATTTCCGAGAACTCTGACAGGATACGACCGGCAAGCTGGTCAGCGGACATCTCAAGCGAGAAGAACCCGACCACGGCCCCCTCAGCCGCGCTGATGCTGCCGTCTGCCTTGCGCTCCGGGCGGTAGGCCTTGGCCGCGTTGACCGCAATGTTGGTCGCGAGGGCGGTCTTCCCCATGGAGGGGCGACCGGCAAGAATGATGAGGTCAGACTTATGCAGACCACCGAGTTTCTTGTCGATCTCGGTCAACCCTGTTCCAACACCCGCAAGGCCGCCGCCACGCTCAAAGGCAGCGTTGGCAACATTGATTGCCTGTGCAAGGGCGCTTTCAAAGGTCTTGAATCCGCCGCCATATTTGCCGGTTTCGGCCAGTTTGTAGAGTTTGGCTTCGGCTTCCTCGACCTGCTGCTGCGGGTCATCATCAATATCCGAGACACGGGCGCGCTCGACCATCTCAGCGCCAAGGTGCAAAAGACCTCGACATACGGACAGGTCAAAGACGACACGTGCATAATCGCTGGCACCAACCGTAGACGGAACACTCTGCGCAAGTTCAGTCAGATACTTGCTGCCGCCAATCTCGCCCACGGCCGGGTTATCCGCAAAATAGGTGTTGAGTGTCACCGGGGAGGCGAGGCGACCGGACGAGATCAGCTTGTCACAGGCCTCGTATATCATCTGGTGGACAGGATCATAGAAATGTTCGGCTTTCAGAAAGCCGGAGACCCTGTAATAGATTTCGTTATCAAACAGGATGGCACCAAGAATGGCCTGTTCAGCGCCGATATTAAACGGCTCTTTTTGCTCAGTGTCAGGTGTATTTTGTAAACTTCCGTCGGGCATTCATGCACTAGACAGAAAAAAACCGTGAGAGGCAATTGCTCTCACGGCCTGTTTTTTCCAACCCCCTGATTTTTCAGGGTAAGATTTTTTCCACAACCGGGAAGCTCCGCCTAGCTGTCAGATTTCTCTGTGTCAGCCTCGGTTTCAGCATCGCCAGCGTCTTCAGCTTTGGCTTTGGGAGCGTCGACACCTTCTTCGAAGAAGTCGTCACCGCCTGTGCCACGGATCAGCTCTTCGTCGAGCTCTTCCTTCTGACCAAGGACGTTTTCGCCGCGGGCTTGCGCTTCAGCTTCTTCCTGCGAGCGGGCGATATTGACGGAAATGTTGACAGTCACTTCCGGGTGCAAAACCACACGCACCTCACTGACACCCAGGTTTTTCAGCGGTTTGTCGAGAATAATCTGGCTGCGGCTGACATGGAAGCCGTCAGCTTCAGCTGCTTCCGCAATGTCACGGGAAGAAACGGAGCCATAAAGCTGACCCATGTCAGAAGCCTGGCGGATCAGTGTATAGGACTGACCTTCCAGTTTCCCGGCAACAGCTTCAGCCTCTTTTTTGGCTTCGAGGTTACGGGCTTCAATATCAGCACGCTGGTTCTCGAAAACCTTCTTGTTCATTTCCGTGGCGCGCAGGGCTTTTTTCTGTGGCAGTAGGAAGTTGCGGGCAAAACCGTCTTTGACATTCACGATGTCACCGATCTGGCCGAGCTTCTCAACGCGTTCGAGTAGAATAACATCCATGGTTCTTACTCCCCGACATATGGCAGCAGAGCGAGGAAACGGGCGCGTTTGATTGCACGAGCCAGTTCACGCTGCTTTTTCATGGAGACAGCTGAAATCCGTGACGGGACAATCTTGCCCTTTTCGGAGATATAACGCTGCAACAGGCGTGGGTCCTTATAGTCAATTTTCGGGGCTTTCTCGCCAGAAAAAGGACATGTCTTGCGACGGCGGAAAAATGGTTTCATTGGTCTGGTCTCCTATGGCGCTCAGTCACGGTCCTTGCCGCGGGATCCGGAAGAATCCTTGCGGGACAGAACAGGTGACGGCTCATCGCTCAGTTCATCGACACGCAGGGTCATGAAGCGCAGAATGTCTTCATTGATGCGCATCTGGCGCTCCATTTCGATAACAGCATCGGATGGGGCGTCGATATTCAGAAGCGTGTAATGCCCCTTGCGGTTTTTCTTGATCTTGTACTGCATGGTGCGCAAGCCCCAGTATTCCTGCTTGGTCACCTTGCCGCCATTTTCCTGGACAATCTGTTCGAGGGATTGTGTCAGCGCCTCTACCTGGGCAGGGGCGATATCCTGACGTGCAATATACACGTGCTCATAATAAGCCATCGGCTTCTCCTTTAAGGTGACGGGGATGAGGCTGCCGGAGGGGCAGGATCACCTTCGGTTCGCGGGCTGCCGGGCCAATCCCGGACTACTCAATCAGACAGAGCGCCAACGACCGTCACTCGTGAACGGCGGGCATAGGCGAGGGGGTCGGTCAATGCAAGCGGAAAAGAGCAATCGCTCATGCGTCGCTCTGGACGATATTTCTGAATTTTCATATTGCTTGCCCCCAAGCACTCATGATTTGGCCTTTTTTGAAAAATAGGCCAAACAGCCTGTAGATTATAATGCCCGGAGGAGGGGTTTATGAAGAAGTTACTCGCAAGCAGCAGCCTGTTGATACTTGGCCTCGCGGCAGCCCCGGCACTGGCCGATGATCTGGCGATCACCATATACAATAATGGCCTGGCGCTCGTGGAAGATGAGCGCAGCGTGACCTTCCCGAATGGCCGCACCACCATCGAACTGCCGGGCGTATCCTCACAGATCAACGCGCCGACCGTCACCTTTCAGGCGGATGGCATGTCTATTGTCGAGCAGAATTTCGATTTCGACCTGCTGACCCCGGCCAAGCTGATGGAAAAAGCTGTCGGTCAGGAAATCGAGATCGTGCGCATCAATCCCGGCACCGGTAATGAGACCCGTGAGACAGCCAAGGTGCTGTCGGTCAACAACGGTGTCGTGGTCGAGATTGACGGGCGCATAGAGATTCTGCGCGACGACAACCTGCCGACCCGCGTCATCTTTGACGGCGTACCGGAGAACCTGCGCGCCCGGCCAACGCTTTCCGTCATGGTGGATTCCACAAGCGCTGGCGATCGGGATGCAACCCTTACCTATCTTACCGGGGGTCTGAGCTGGCGCGCCGATTACGTGCTGTTGTTCAGCGAAGAAGCGGAGAAAATGGATCTTCAAGGCTGGGCAACACTCGGCAACACCACGGACACAACTTTCGAGAATGTCCGTACCCAGCTTGTGGCGGGCGGCGTTGATGCCAATCAGGGCTATAATGATTATGACCGCCGGTATCAGGAAGGTCCTGTGCGTGGCGGTGGTATGGAGGCGGGTAATGTCGAGCGCATTGGCGACAATTATCTCTACACCCTGCCGGGTCGCACGACCATCGCCAGCAAGCAGACCAAACAGGTCGGCTTTGTCGATGCCAGTGATGTTGATGCCGCCAAGAAGTACGAATATCTGACCAGCGGCTTCCAGACTATGGCCAACCCGGTCAATGCAGATGTGCGCATCGCGTTTTCCAACAGCCGCGATGCAGGCCTTGGCGCGCCACTTCCGCAAGGCATCATCCGTGTGTATGCGAAGGATGCGCAAGATCGCGCCCAGTTTATCGGCGAGGACAATATCAGCCATGTGGCGGGCGGCTCTGACATTTCCCTGAAAATCGGCTCTGCTTTCGACGTGACGGTACAATCAACGCAGGTCAACCGCCGCGTCCTCAGCCGCAAGGTGGTGGAAACCTCCATGAAATATGTGGTCCGCAATGCGCGGCCAGAGCCGGTGACGCTCACCTTGCGTCAATCCGGCGTGACAGGCTGGCGCATGGAAACCGAAGTGACCGAAGAAAGCCTGCCGCATCGCAAGCCTGATGCGAATAGCTTTGTCTGGGATGTGGACGTGCCGGCTGAAGGTGAGACAGAGCTGACTTTCACCATGCGTCAGGTCACACGGTAAGTCTGATGCGCTTCACGCCAAGTCTTGCAGCTTCCTTGCTGCTGGTGAGCCTGCCCGGGTGCGGCCAGTCTGCACAGGAAAGCGCTGCCGACAGTCTGCCGGCAAGAGCCGAGCGGATAGCAAACGCGGAAGAGGCCGCGGTCATTATCTCATCGGCACCTGAAGATATCGCGCTGACGATCTACACGGACGACCTTGCCCTTATCACCGAGCGACGCACGGTTGCCTTGCCTGCCGGGCGCAGTGTTATCCGTTTCGAGGGTGTCAGCGAAATGATGGTGCCGCAATCAGCTATCTTGCGTGAATTTACGGGCTTCACTTTGGAGCGCAATTTTGACTTCGATCTCATTTCGCCGGGTGCTCTGTTTGCCGGGGCGGAAGGCGAGGACGTGACAGTCACCCGGACAAATCCGTTTACGGGGCGTGTCGAGCAGAAACAGGCGCGCGTTATCTCGGGCGGCAACGGTGTTGTGCTGGAGATTGATGGCGAGATTGAAACGCTGCAATGCGCCGGTCTGCCGGAGAAAACGGCTTTCGACTATGTGCCGGACAGCCTCAATCCGCAGCCAACGCTCAGTATCGAGGTGAATGCAGAAGAAGCGGGCGAGCAGGAAATCGTGCTCTCTTATCTGGCGACCAGCTTTGGCTGGCAGGCGGATTACCGTCTTGATGTCAATCCGGATGGCCAGACTGGCAAACTGGTTGGCTGGTTGACGGTCTATAACCAGACGGAAGTCTCTGTAAACGAAGCAAATACAGCGATCATCGCCGGTGATCTGCAACGACTGTGGGAAACCCGCGCAGAAAGAGGCAGCGCTAAACCACTGGCCGCACGCTGCTGGCCACGCGGCTCCAGCAAGACCGGCACGCCGGTCGAACAGTTAGGTTACTTCGGAGAAGCGCCGCAGAAGGCTTATCGTCGCAACATGCCGATGCCAGCCATGGCGGAGCCGCAGATGGAAATGATGATGGCTGACTCGGTGGTTGTCACAGGAGCCAGGCAGGCCGAGCTGGAAGAATTTGGTGACTACAAGCTGTATCGCGTGCCGGAGCCGACCACCGTTTCAGCCTATCAGGAAAAGCAGGTTCTGTTCCTCGACAAGCCGGAAATTGACCTCGAAAAGATTCATACTTTCAACGTCTACTCACCGGAGGGTCCCATCGGCCAGATCCTGCCGGCCACAGTCGAATATCATATCGACAACAGCCGTGACGGCAAGCTGGGTCTGCCCCTGCCGGAAGGTACACTGCGCGTGATGACAAGAAGTGGTGAGGGGCGCCTGTTTTATCTGGGTGAGGATAATGTGCGTAATCTCGCTGTCGACCTGCCCGCAGAGTTTGAGATTGCCTCAGCCGCTGATGTGCGGATGGAAACACGTCTGCTTAATCGTGAGGTCACCGAACGTCCGGGGCGGAACGCCGAGCGCGCTGTGACGGTCGAGCATTCTTTCTTCAATGCCTCGCCCGAGGAAGCGACCATCGAGTTGAAAGTCGGTGAAGAGTTCTATACGCCGATCACCATCAGTGATGAAAACCTGATGCGCGATCTTGACGCAGATACACCAAAATGGCGCTTCACTCTGGCGCCGGAGTCAAATCGCCTCGTCAGCTACACTGCCACCTGGACGAATTAACGCGGCTTGATCATGTTCTCAGGGCGGACGATATCGTCATAATCCTCTTCCGAGACAAAGCCGAGCTTTACGGCTTCTTCGCGCAGGGTCGTGCCATTTTTGTGGGCTTCCTTGGCAATCTTGGTGGCGTTATCATAGCCAATAGTCGGGGCAAGAGCGGTTACCAGCATCAGGGACCGCTCCATCAGGGCGGTAATCTGCTCTGTATTCGCCTTGATCCCCACGACACATTTGTCTGTAAACGAATTGGCTGAGTCAGCCAAAAGCCGGATCGATTGCAATGTGTTGTAAGCAATCATTGGCTTGAACACGTTCAGTTCAAAATGTCCTTGTGAGCCAGCAAAAGAGACACCGGCATTGTTGCCCATGACCTGTGCACAGACCATCGTCATGGCTTCGCACTGGGTCGGGTTCACTTTACCCGGCATGATCGAGGAGCCGGGTTCATTCTCCGGCAGGGCGATTTCAGCAAGGCCTGAACGCGGGCCGGAGCCCAGAAGGCGGATGTCGTTGGCAATCTTGAAGAGGGAAACAGCTACTTCGTTCAAGGCACCATGCGCTTCCACCATGGCATCATGCGTAGCGAGTGCCTCAAACTTGTTCGGTGCCGTGACAAAAGGCAGTTTGGTGTAGGCGGCTACTTCTTCGGCAAATTTTTCGGCAAAGCCGGGTTTGGAATTGATCCCGGTACCAACAGCTGTGCCGCCCTGTGCCAGAGCGTAAAGACGGGGCAGGACGCCTTCCACGCGCTCAATACCATTCTTGACCATCTGAACGTAGCCGGAAAATTCCTGGCCCAGAGTCAGCGGTGTCGCATCCTGCAAGTGTGTACGGCCAATCTTGATAATGTCCTTGAAGGCTTCTGCCTTGTCGTTCAGGGCGTTGTGCAGGGTCTGCAGAGCCGGAACGAGCCGATGCACAATTTCCTCTGCCGCTGAAATGTGCATCGCAGTCGGAAACGTGTCGTTGGACGATTGGGACATGTTCACATGGTCATTCGGGTGCACCGGATCCTTGGAGCCAATCTCGCCGCCGAGGATCTCGATAGCGCGGTTAGCGATTACCTCGTTGGAATTCATATTGGACTGCGTGCCGGAGCCGGTTTGCCAGACCGATAGTGGAAAGTGGTCATTCAATTTGCCTTCAGCCACTTCAGCGGCGGCGCTGACAATCGCCTTGCCAACTTTTTCGTCAAGCGTTCCCAGGGACATATTGGTGAGTGCAGCAGAGCGTTTGATAACGCCAAGCGCCCGAATCATGGCGGTTGGCATGGTTTCGACCCCAATCGGAAAATTGATCAGGGAGCGCGCGGACTGGGCGCCAAAATACTTGTCTGACGGTACCTCCAACGGGCCAAAACTATCGGTTTCTGTGCGCATTTCGCTCATGGATGTGTCCTCTCTCAGTCGTGACTCTTTTTCAAATCACGCACGAATCTAGCCGTCTGTTACAATGTGAGAACGTACAAGTCGAGAGTGTTAAGCCGAGCCCCGGCACCGATGCCGTTAATGTTTCATTCTCTGACAGTCCGCTCCTTTTTGCAGCCGTAAACACGTCAGGCGTGTATGGCATGTTTCTTGCTCCTGATGTTTTGCCCACAAAATGGAGAGACTTTTGAAAAAGTCACGGAGAGACAGCGGGCTATTTGTTCGCAAGGAAGATGGCAGCGTTGCGGTCGAGTTTGCACTCGTTGCACCGATATTTCTGGCAACCATATTCACATTGCTGGAACTTGGTATCTTTTACATGACAACAGCTTCAGTTGATGCGGCAAGTCAACAGGCTGCAAGGCTTGTGCGCACTGGTCAGGCAGGCGGTTTTGACCGGGCAGCATTTGTGGATGAGGTATGCACCAAACTTCGCTCGCTCGGGGACTGCCAGAGCAGTATCACGGTCGAGACAAGGCGTTATAACAGTTTCGCCACTCTGGCCGCAGATAGCAGCACAGCGATATGTCGCGATGCCGATCAGGAAGCAGTTGATGGCCTGCCATATGAGACGGGCGCTGCTCTTGATATAGTGCGTGTACGACTATGCTTCCTATACAAGCCATTTTCCCCGGCTGTCGGGATGCAGTTGCAGAAAAATTCCAATGGTCAGGTAAGAGTCGTTTCAGAGAGTATTGTGCGCAATGAACCGTTTTAAGAACATAGATTTGTTTTGTAAAAAAGACTGCGGTGTCAGCACGACCGAGTTTGCGCTCATTCTGCCCGTTCTCGTGGCGATGTTTTTCGGCATCATTGAAACAGGGGACGCTGTCAGTGCGAAAGGGCGCCTTGAGAATGCGACCAACACATTTGTCGACTTGTTGACTCAAGAGGAAGATCTGACCCCGGAAATGATTTCAAACCTGTCGGTTGGGATTGCCCGTATTGCACAAATAAATACAACTGATCTGACCTATACGATCACGAGTGTCGTCTATGATCCTGCTGATGACCGGGTTGAAGTTGCGTGGAGCATCGACCAGAGTGGTGGGTCACCTTTTGCCGAGGGAGACCCTGTTCAAGGTACAGATGAAGATACAATTCGTCAGACTATGGCATCCCTGATAATCGTTGAAGTGGAATACAATTACAGTTCGGAGGTATCAAGTTTCCTCATCGGAGAGCTTGCTTTTCATTCTGTTTCTTCCCGATTGCCGAGATATACCAACAGCATTCGCCTTTGCTCAACGCTGACGACATGTGCCTAACAGATTGACCAGGAGCTTATTATGAGAAAGTTCACCAAACAGCTTGCTGATAAATTTTCCAATTTCTGGCGCAATACGTCCGGAAGTATCAGTACCCTGTTCAGTTTCATGCTGGTACCATTGGTTGCCGTAATGGGCATTTCGGTCGACCTTGTTCAGCAAGGTATGATGCGTGTAGAGATTGAACAGGCAGCGGATGCTGCATTGCTCGCTGCAACCAGAGTGATCAATGTGGAGCCTGATGCAGAACTCAGCGAGATGCAGCAGATTGCCACACAGCAGTTTTCGGCAAATATTGAAAACCCGTCATCGCTTAATATCGTCAAACTTCTCTTTGGTCGCGATCCTGAATCCGGACAGACAAGTCTGGATGTTGATGTGCGTATAAAAACCAATTTCATAAGTATATTTGGTTTGCAGGAAATGGCCATCAAGACAAAACCTACCGCCTTCGCGTCAGTGGAGACAGAAAATAGCCCCAATGTAGACATGGTAATGGTTGTTGATGTGTCCGGCTCGATGGGCGGGTCAAAAATCAATGCCCTTCGTAATGCGGCTACTGATTTGACCAACATCATTTTACCGGAAGGGCATCAGGAGTCCCGTATTGGTATCGTGCCTTTCAATTCCGGAGTGGTAAATTCCCTGGTTCTTGATCTCACAAGTGACATAACTGCCATTCTTGATGGGATCAGCGCCCTGAGTGCAGGTGGCGGGACCAATAGTTTCGCTGGTATACAAAGAGGCGAGGCCATTATGGAAGATGGCGATACGCCAGCATTTGAAGCGCATCGCAAGGTGGTCATACTATTGACAGATGGCATGAATAACAACAGCCAAAATAATACCCATACGATAAATACGTGCACAGATTTGAAAGACAATGATGTTGATGTTTACACCATTGGTTTCGGTAATATAGGCGGTAGCGCACTATCAATGCTCGAGGATTGCGCTACGAGTGAAAATACTTATTTCCACGTCCAGAATTCGTCCCAACTAAGCGATGTCTTCAGGTATATCGCAACGGAATATACGTTCTTGCGCCTGTCATCATGAGGTGGCTTGTTGGTTTAGATTTGTACCTATTATCTAAAGTTCTAATTTGTCCTGAAGCCAAGGCAATTCCATAAACCCTTTCTGCCTGTCGCTCATAATTTCCTTGCCCATATAAGTTTCCTCACCTTACATGGGGATCAACGGTTTTTATCGAGATAAGTATGCCACAGCTGGTAAGATATTTTATTGTCCATGGGGCTATTGGCGCAGGGATGTCTCTGGCGGCGATAGCTATTTTGTTCGTGTACAACTTAGGTGACATTCGCAGTCTTGTTCTTTCTTCTGCGGCGAATCTGTTCGCTTTCGGCGCTCTGGTACTGGTGCTTGCGACCATTTTTGCGGCAGTTCAGATATCAATGTTTGTCATGCTGCAACCTTGGGACAAGGACTAAGGGTACCGTGAGGCGTTAGTCCTGGGTTTTGTGGGCGGCACTGGGCCTGATGAAGATTATGCCGCGCTCAAAATCCATCACAAAACTTGTGTCACGAAACATATCGGCCCCCGCAACCATCAGGGGCTGCCCGTCACCCCCCATCACCTCCAGTGGCTTCAGATCGGTAACGAAGACGGTCCAGTTTTCCCAGATGTATCTGTTGCTGCGCAAAAAATCGAATGTGACACGTACGCTTGGGTTGAAGGTACCGATTGCGCCATTCACTTCCCACTGGTCGCGCAATCGTCGCCGCAAGAGCCGCACTTCCGGGGAATTGGCTGCCGCCCAGTTCATCAGGGAAAAAGAGGCACCCAGATCGAAGACAGCCGGTACCGTATTGTTCCCAATACGAATTGTCAGGAAGAACAGATTGAAATCCCTTTCTGAATAGGGATTCTTTTTGAGTGAGAGCTGTGCCCAGCCGTTGAAAGGGTAATCGTTCAGCGCCTGTGGTCGAAAAAACGACAGTGTTTGGGATTCATGGTCGAACAGGACTGCATAATTCTGCAGAATATCCATCCCCAGAACACCTGCCGGCAAAAACTCTTCACGCGGTTGCGCTAGCACAGCCATCCGCAAATCTGTTTGTATAATGTTGCCGATTTGCAGACTTTCAGGCCGAACAACCGGCTGCAATGAGCTTTGGGAAAGTCCGTGAACGATAATATTTTCGCCGATTAATTCCTCTATCCCGAGCTGCCTTGTTGTATCTTCATATAAACTGGAGATTGTGGCTCCCGTGTCGATCAGCATCCTGTGGGGGCCACTGCCGTTCAGGAACACATCAATTTCGAACACACCGGCCTCGCCCACTTGGTAGGGGATCGTGGTGACAGGCTCCGGCAGAAGCCTGTTTTCTGCCGGTTGCGTTGTCACACAGCCTGCGAGTGCGATTGAAAAAAACACCAGGATGAAAAAACGACCGAGGCTCAGCATGGGCAGCTCCTATAATGATCATACCAGTTCAGGTGTGTACTGTCAGGCACGTCAGACATCATCTTTGCAACCGGATACTGTTGTCGCTGGTCAGGATTGTGTAGAGTGCTCCTATGAGATCAACAGGCTTCAGGGGCAAGGGCAAGGTGCAGATCGCCTTTCGCGGCGATACGGCGCTGCTGCGCATCGACGCCGCGACGACCCAGACCCGGCGCCTGAAAAAGCTGGTCGCAGATTTCTGCCGCCGGGAGGTGGCGAGCCGACGTCCCTGGTTCGGGCCTTTTGAAGTGCATATCTGGACCAGTGTGCGGGACGACAAGCGCGGCCACCATGATGTGGATAACATTGCCAAGGCCTGCCTTGATGCACTGAACGGCGTCTTCTGGCGGGATGACCGGCAGGTTGTGAAGCTGACCTCGGAAAAGTTTGAAGGAGAGGTCAACCAGATTGCCATTCTGGTACGTCCCCTGGATGCAGCGCCAGAAGCTCTGGACCTTCAGGAAAACCTGTTCGACCTTTGACTATCAGTAGGTCTTTTCGCCTGTATTGTAGTAGCTGACAAATTTGCGCTGTGTACGCAGTTCTTGATCAATAACGCGTGTGGCGGCGGAATGCTTGGCCCGCAACCTGTCGATCAGTTCTGTCTGCAAAGTGGCCCCTTCCTCGCCGCCGGTCGCAATGATGTTGGCGAGGCGCTGCTCAAGGAAGATACCGAAATTGCGTAAATCTCGGCGGTTCTGCAGGACGCAGTTCTGATACAATTTAACCCAGGCAGGATTGACAAACCACGAGCCGGGACCGTCGCCAATCTCGGTTTCCAGATCACCACGCAGGGAGATGCAGCCGGCTGTATCTGCTTCCAGGCGCGACAATTCTGCAGCGAGTTCGATCTCAGATTTGTAGCGCAGTTGTTGGATATCAAGGCTGGTTGCCGCTTCCGTTGTTTCGGGCAGAGCCAGATAATTGATGTAAGTCTGGGCGTGAATTTCCTCGGTGATAACCTCGTCCGGATGTTCCAGCGGTACACTTTGTATTTGCGCCAATGTGTGCGCCGGAAGGCCGGATGCCACTAAAGTAATAATAAGAGAAATGCGTCTTTTCATGACCACCACCACATCTGATTCTGTTCGATAGAATATGCGCTGCTTCTGCCCGTGTTAAGGCTGAATCTGGCTATTTCAAGGCTTGCTGTTGCCGCGACTTATTTCTTGCGAAAGGCGTCGAGGCTGACAACATCTGCCGAAGCATCTGAACTGGCTTCTTCGGTCTGTGTGTCTTCACCTTCCGTTTTGGCTGAAGCATCTGCAGCAGGCATCGCTTCACCGGCTTCTTCGGACGCTTCGTCCACAGGTGATTGTGCTGGTTCAAACCGCAAGGCGTAATCGCAGGAAGGGTCAACGAAGTTGGTCAGGGCTTCGTATGGAATGACCAGTCTGTCAGGTTCGCCCTTGAAATGAAGCGTAACCTCAAAGTGGTCATCGTAAACTTGCAGGTTTTCAAACTTGTGTTGCAGAACAATGGTCATGCGCTCCGGATAAGCACCAAGCAGGCCATCCGAGACATTGACGCCCGGCGCGCGCGTCAGGAACTCGATGTAGAAATGATGGTCGCCGGGCACATCTCCCAGTTCCAGGGTGATAGACAAAACATCTCGCACAACACGGCGCAGGGCTTGTTGTGTCAGATAGGCGTAATCAAGTTCAACATCATTTGTGGTCATGGGTCGAGTATCCCGCGAGCATCTTACAATATCCTTACGAAGCCTGTTCGCCGGGCACAAGGCTCAGTTTGTCTGCGACTTTGCGTGCCAGGTCGCGGAAGATCTCCGCATTGGGGTTATCAGGGTCGTAAGCGCCTAGCGGTGTACCGGAATCTGACGCAGCGCGGAGCAGCGGGATTAACGGCACTTCGCCAAGGAACGGGACATCCAGTTCTGCAGCGGCTTTGCGAGCGCCACCTTCTCCGAACAGAGGCAGTCTTTCGCCGTCTGGCTGTTCCAGATAGGCCATGTTTTCAATCAAGCCCAGAACCGGCGTATCCATCTGCCGGAACAGGGCCGCACCACGGCGCACATCAGCGAGCGCCATTTCCTGCGGCGTTGACACGATCACGGCCCCGGAAAGCTGTGTTTTCTGCAACAGTGTCAGATGTGCATCACCCGTGCCGGGCGGCGTATCAATCAACAGAATATCCAACTCGCCCCAGTTCACCTCGGTGAAGAGCTGTTGCACAGCCCCCATCACCATCGGGCCACGCCAGGCAATCGCCTTTTCTTCCGGAATCAGCAAGCCGATGGACATGAGCTTCACGCCGAAAGCGACGGTGGGCTGAATCTGCCCGTCAGCAAAGGCAGCTTTCTGCTTCAGGCCGAACAGGACCGGAAGTGAGGGCCCGTAAATATCGGCGTCCATCAACCCGACACGATACCCGGCCTGCGCAAAAGCAACGGCCAGATTGGCTGCAACGGTAGATTTGCCGACACCACCCTTGCCACTGGCGACAGCAACGATGCGCCGGACGAACGGCATGACGATGTTCTCGGAGACCTTGCTGCCTTCAACGCCCAGCGGATTCGCATGGCCGCCGCGCGGGCTGTCAGGTGTAATCTTTGCCTTGTGTGCGGTTGCGACGACAATGGCTTTGGTGATGCCGTCAACAGCCTCAGTTTGGGACTTTATTTCCGCCTGCAATTTGTCATTCAGCGGGCTCGGGCCACCAGGTAATTCAACTGTAATCGTGACCTTGGCGCCGCCATCGCCATCAGAAAAGGCTGCGCTGGTGACGAAATTGGTGGTCAGGACATCCTTGCCCGTACGCGGATCAATCACCGATGACAGGGCGGCGCGCAGGGCGGCTTCCACCTCAAGACCATTAGGGTTTTTCCTGAACCAGTTCATGCAAGCATCTCTCGGGAAAGAAATTTCGTGGAAGTCATTGAAAAGCAAATAAAAACCAGTCGCAGCATTGCGATTCCGAATTTCAGTGACATATATAGCCGAAGTGGGCTAACGGCTAGCCCTTATTCAACG
>JALEGJ010000096.1 GCA_022763115.1 Aquisalinus sp. | reverse complement strand
GGAAGGTATCCGTATTGTTCAGTTCAATGGCGAAGCTGCCGGACAAACTGTTTTTCACCTGCATTTCCACATCATTCCCATGTGGCAAACCAGGTCCATGAAACCACACGGAAGTGGACAAGCCGATCCGGCTGACCTGCAAAAGCTGGCAGATCGCATAACAGCGTTCCTCTAGTCCACTGCAATAAAAGGTGCCTGCTTTGCCGAACTTCTGATAGGCGTTTGTTATGAAAAAAGAACACGATCTAACTGGACGCTTTGCCCTCGTTACAGGCGCATCGCGCGGCATTGGCCGCAGCACGGCAATCGCGCTCGCAAAAGCTGGTGCACATGTTATCGCCATGGCCCGTACAACCGGTGCGCTTGAAGAACTGGATGATGAGATCAAAAGCTTTGATGGTCTCGCGACATTGATACCTGTTGACATCAGCAACAGTGAAGCGATTGACCAGCTTGCCCCGGCTCTGAGCCAACGGTTCGGCAAGCTCGATATTTTTGTCGCCAATGCCGGCGCCTTGAATGATCTGACGCCTATCACGGATGTTGATCGAAAAATCTGGGATGGGCTTCTGTCTATCAACCTGACCGCAAACTGGCACCTGACAAAAGTATTGGACCCACTTTTACACCAGTCCGATGCAGGTCGCGTGGTTTATGTCTCTACCGGGACAACAGAGACCTTCAAGCCGTTCTGGGGTGCCTACACGGTATCAAAAGCCGGTCTGGAAGCACTGGCGAAGACTTATGCCAATGAAATCGCAACATCCTCAATCAGGGCCAATATACTCAATCCGGGCGCAACGCGCACGTCAATGCGCGCGAAAGCCATGCCTGGCGAGGACCCGGAAACCCTACCGCACCCTGACGAAATTGCAGAGCTGATCCTGAAAATGTGTTCACCGGAGTTTGACCAGAACGGTGCACGCATAAATTACAGAGCGTGGAAAGGTAATCAATCTGACAGCTGACATAATGAGAGGTATGTCGCAACACTGAGGAAGTCGCTTCTAAGCCGGCTTTCATTCTCCTGTGCCTCGCGATCAACGCCCCATTTTTCTGCCTGATAGGTTTCATCCAGCCGAGACGCCGAGAATATCTCTTCTGGCTCTGCTCTTTGCTTCCACAAGGCCAGGGCCAGAACAGCCGATCCTGTAATTTCTGTTGCTGCCGCCAGACAGGAAAGAATGTCGGCATCAAGAGGCAACAGACGATCACGCACCGCATTTGTCGTTGCTTCAGATTGTGCAACTGCCATCACACCGCTGGTGACGGCCAGGGATGCGCCTGTTTCCTCTTCGAACCATTTGAGGAAAGGCGACCAGACTTTTTCCTGCCGCTCTACCAGATCCGACGGGTGATCCGCCCGGTAACAAACAAGGTCTGAACCAAGATACTCCAGAACATTATCTCTCCATGTATCAGCATCGCTCTTGCCACGATCAACAACAATCATCCGGCGCTGGGAAAGTGGCAACAGATACGGATTGATATCCCCATCCAGAGCGTTCCACTCCTCCGTCATGGCTTCTGCCAGATGTCGAGACGGACTAACCAAGAGGTTCCTTGCCGGTGTTCTGGCGGGACGCCCGTCAAGCAGCACCTGCCAGCCAGCGTCTGTTTGCTCAATACTGGCCTGTTTGAAAAACTTCTTTGGGTAAGCCGGTGCTTGCATCAGCGCACCTCTGGCCAGATGATCTCAGGAGCCTTGCTGAAATTAAAGAACTTCCAGGACGTGGCCATATGCCCGGTCAACTCTGCCTGCAGATTAAGTGGACGGCCACCGGCCGGATTTGGGAAGGTCATGGCACGACAGGCCAGGTGCATTTTAGCAGATACACCCTCCAATTTTGCCCGTACCCCGCCATATTTACCATCCCCGACAATCGGGTGCCCCATGGCAGCGCAATGAACGCGCAACTGGTGTGTGCGCCCCGTCAACGGGCGCAGCGCCATGAAACAGGCCTTCCCACCAGCTTCTTCAACGACCTGATAATCAGTGAACGCTTTTCGGGCTTCTTCGCCGTCAGCGGCCACCATCCGTTCCTGATCGTCCTGACCAACACGGATCATCTTTTTGGCAATTGGCAAATCTATTGTTCCCTCCATGGGGTGCGGCATCCCGACACACAAAGCCCAGTATTCCTTCTGGACCTGATGCCGCTGAAATGCTTCTGACAGGAACGCAGCCGCCTTTCGCGTTCTGCCCAAAATCAACAAACCACCGGTATCTCTGTCCAGTCGATGCACAAGGCGCGGGCGCTCACCATTTTCCGCCAGCGCATCCAGCATCCCGTCCAGATGACGCCTCGTCTTGGCACCGCCCTGCACCGCTATGCCAAAGGGTTTGTTCAGTGCCAGCACATGCTTGTCACGATAAATGACCAGCGATTCCATGAAGGCGCGGTCCTCTGCTGAGAGTCGCTGTTCAGCGTTCTGATCCTGTTTGACGTCGTCGCTTGAAACTGGCGGCACTCTGATGGTTGCTCCTGCCACCAAGCGATGATTGGACTTCACCTTTGCGCCATCCACACGAATGTTGCCTTTGCGGAGCATTTTCTCCAATTCGCCATGACGAATTTGCGGGTAATGCTGCCGGAACCAGCGATCAAGGCGCATGTCACTATCTGCCTCCCTGACCTCTATAATCTGTACACCTGTCACAATGCTGACCTTCCTATCATGAGACCACACAGCAAGGCCGTAACTGAGAGAATGACGGAAGTCATCAGGTAACCACCTGCAGCTGCATAGGCTTTTCGCTCGAAGAGTGTTATCGTCTCAAGAGAGAATGCGGAAAATGTTGTAAATCCGCCCAGAACTCCCACGCCCCAGAACGCTCGCAACATCTGACTGTCGGAAGTACGGGACAACAACCAGGCAGCGAGAACACCCATGGCAAAAGAGCCAGCCACGTTTACGAATAATGTACCCCATGGAAACTCATCGCCCATAAAGCGACCGCTTAATCGGGAAACACCATATCTGATCGTTGCGCCGATACCGCCACCTGCCGCGACCGCCAGCCAGAGAGAAAAGTCTCGCATCAGCCTTCCCTCTTCTTGAATGGCTGGAGCCACAGTTTTACAAGCGATAGATCGCTTGTGTAATCGAGTCCGATGGGCATTTCCGGTGTTCGCACAGTTTTGCTGCGAGTTTTGAATACCAGATCCCACCAGCTGAATATGTTGCAATAGTTCGAGTTGGTATCTTCTTTTGTAGTATGATGGTGAATCCAGTGGATCGACGGCGTGACGATGATCCAGCTTAAAGGGCGTTCCAGCCACCTTGGCAGGCGCACATTCGAGTGCTGAAAAATGGCTGATAGCGCTGCTATGGTTTCAAAAATAATGACGCTCACAAATGGTATTGCAAATGTGAAAATGAGGAACAGGCGGACGGATGCCGAAATCATCACTTCCCCAAAGTGGAAGCGTACGGCAGAACTCGCATCCAGTGTTTCATCCCGGTGGTGAATTTCATGAAAGCGCCAGAGAAACGGAACTTCATGAAACGCACGGTGCATCCAGTAAATCCAGAGGTCCAGGAGTAACAGGTCTATGAGCAGACCCTGCCAACCGCTCCACCATTCCGGTCTTTGCCACAAGGGATTTCCCGTTGCCCAAAGGCTGATCGGCACAACAAACAGAGGCGACACTGGTAGTACCGATGCCCACAAGCCGGCATTCACGAAAACACGGCCATTTCCTTTTTCAGGGCGCGCAACAGGCAGAAGTCTCTCAGCAACAAGAAAGAAAACAAGAAAAAGCCCTAGAGCAAGAAACTTGTATTGCGATAGGTCTGTCATGCGTCTGCGCTCCTGCTGCGACGACGGCTTGACCAGAACTCAAGCCGTTTGCGTATTTCCCTTTCGAACCCGCGCGGCACAGGTCCATAAAATTCCTCACGCGGCATATCTGGTGGAAAGTAATCAAGTCCTGCGAATGCATCCGGGGCGTCGTGATCGTAAATATAGCCGTCGGAATAACCCAAATCTTTCATCATCTTTGTTGGCGCATTCATCGCATAAGGCGGCGGCATGAGTGAGCCGGTCTGTTTTGCAGATGCCATGGCTCCTTTGTAAGCCGAATAGACAGCGTTGGATTTGGGCGCTGTGGCAAGATAAAGCGTCGCCTGCGCAAGGGCCAATTCACCTTCCGGGCTGCCCAGAAAATCGTAAGCATCCTTTGCAGCCAGACAAATTGGCAGAGCCTGCGGGTCGGCCAGTCCGATATCTTCACTTGCCATACGCACCAGACGCCGAGCCAGATAAAGCGGGTCTTCCCCAGCTGTCAGCATCCGGGCGAGCCAATACAGAGCAGCGTCGGGATCAGAGCCCCGTACTGACTTATGCAAGGCACTGATGAGATTATAATGGCCTTCCTGCGCCTTGTCATACACAGGCGCGCGGCGCTGGACGAATTCTGCAAGTTGCGCCGGGTCCAACGGCTCTTCATGCGCATATGTCAGCACTTCCTCGACGAGATTGAGCAGGAAGCGTCCGTCCCCATCGGCCATGGTTTTCAGAGCACTTCTGGCCTCGGGGGTAAGGGGCAGATTGCACTGCTCGACTTGCTCGGCACGCGCCAGCAACTCTTCAAGGGCAGCTTCATCAAGTCGCCTCAATGTCAGAACTTGAGCACGTGAGAGCAAAGCCGCGTTCAACTCGAAAGACGGATTTTCAGTGGTCGCTCCAATCAGTGTGATTATGCCGCTTTCGACATGCGGCAGGAAACTGTCCTGTTGCGACCGATTGAAGCGATGAATTTCGTCAACGAATAAGAGTGTGCCACGCCCTGTGGCGCGTCGGGCTTCAGCCTGCTCGAATACTTTACGCAGATCAGCAACGCCGGAGAAAATCGCTGATATCTGATGAAATTCGAGATCCGCTGTATCAGCCATCAGGCGCGCAATAGTTGTTTTGCCAACACCGGGAGGCCCCCAAAGGATGATGGATGAAAGTCTGCCTGCGGCCAGCATCCGCGCGAGGGGTTTCCCCTCACCTAGTATGTGATCCTGACCGACAACTTCTTCCAGCACACCCGGTCTGAGCCTGTCAGCCAGTGGATGGGGCGCTGACGCCTCCAGGTCAGCTGACTGGAACAGATCAGACAAATTCAGCCCCGGTATTGCAGGGTAGAAATCTGGCCGCGCGTGTTCTGGGTCCGGATTGTCCAGCTTCGGCCACCCTGCCCTGCAACAGACACCAGATCGTCTACCGAGTTAATGTCGACGCCGTTTACTGACAATATCTTGTAGCTGTTTCGAAAGCCAAAACGGCTGGCGAAGCGCGACTGGGACGTATCGACAATGATGACACCTTTATCAGTATAAGTCCGGCCAAGTTCAAAGTTCAGGGCGGGCGAAAGATTAGCTACCTTGAGCCCGGCAAATGGATTCTGCCCGGCAATGACCGTCTCGTTTCTTGCCGGGATTTCCGGCGGCAGGCTCAGAGAGACCCTGTAGTCGCGCTCACGCCCGTTTCGCACAGCGCGCACCAGCACAGTCTCATTTTCAGGGCGGGTCGCAACACGGTATCTCAGGGACTCGGAATCAAAGATGTCCTTATCCTCAATCATCGTGATGACATCCCCCTCGCGCAGACCAGCGCGGTCAGCCGGGCCACCCGGATATACTTCATTCAACAAGGCACCGCCTGGCCGACTGAGGTCCAGTGCCAGCGCCAGATTTGAGGTGACTGTTTCACTGGAAGCACCGATCCATGGCCTGCGGATCATCTGACCACCATTAACGGCCGAATTGACGACTTGCCGGACCAGATTGCCGGGGATGGCAAACCCGATACCGTTCGAGCCACCTGACCGGGAATAGATCGCTGTGTTGACGCCTAGCAGGTTTCCGTCAACATCGACCAGCGCACCGCCCGAATTGCCGGGGTTGATGGCTGCATCGGTCTGTATAAAGAACTGAAAGTCTGAAACATTGACTTGGGTTCTGGCGAGTGCCGAAACAATGCCGCTGGTGACGGTCTGACCGACCCCGAATGGATTACCGATCGCGAGAACGATGTCGCCAACTTCGGCTGCGTCAGAATCTGTGAAGGTCAGGAATGGCAAATCTTCATTGGCGTCAATTTTCAGAATCGCCAGGTCAGTCTGCGGATCAGCAAGCAGAAGCTCCGCTTCAAACTCGCGACGGTCGGTCAGCACAACCTTTATCTCGCTCATGCCCTCGATAACGTGGTTGTTGGTGACAATGACGCCATCAGGCTGCACAATCACGCCTGAGCCGAGAGAGCTTTGGACCCGCTCGCGTGTCATACCGCCGAACCCGCGATTGAAAAACTCGTCAAAGAATGGATCCCGGAAGGCACTGCGGGCACGTGTGCGCACAACGCCCTTGGTGTAAATATTCACAACTGCCGGAGAGGCTTTGCGAACCGATGGCGCATAGCTGGCCCGTAGTTCCAGATCATTGCGCGGGGTAAACTGCGCACTGGCCGGAGCCAAAGCTGCCACAACAGCCATTATCAAAATCGAAAAGACAAGTTTATTCATGAGCTTACTCACTTTTCCTAAAGCCAGTCAGAAACAAGAAGTCCGACATATATAGAAAAAAAGCGGCCCCTCTTGAAGAAGGGCCGCCCTGAAATTCTCGTGACGTGAAGAAAATTTATTCTTCCGTATCGTCGTCGTCATCCAGCATGGTCGGGCCGGAATCCTGCCCTTTGGCACTCTCATCGCGATCAACGAACTCGATCACAGCAACAGGCGCGTTATCGCCATAGCGAAAACCGGCTTTCATGATGCGCACATAACCACCAGGGCGCTCTTCGTAACGCGGACCGATCGTATCAAATAATTTTTTGACCATGTCCTTGTCGCGGATTTTGGAGATGGCCTGACGGCGCGCATGAAGGTCACCACGCTTTGCCAGCGTAACCAGCTTCTCGACATAAGGACGCAGCTCTTTCGCTTTAGGCAGCGTGGTCTTGATCTGCTCATGCTTGATGAGAGATGCAGCCATATTGGCAAACATCGCCCGGCGATGGCTGGCAGTTCTGTTCAGTTGGCGGTGCGCGAAACCGTGGCGCATGGCTTAATCTCCTTAAGCAGTGTCAATGAGAGGCATCAGTTCTGGTGATGCTGGTCCTCATATTTTTTTGCAAGTTCTTCAATATTTTCAGGTGGCCAGTCCGGCACATCCATACCTAGGTGCAGGCCAAGTTGAGCCAGGACTTCCTTGATCTCGTTCAGGGACTTCCGGCCAAAGTTTGGTGTGCGCAACATCTCCGCTTCGGTTTTCTGAATAAGGTCACCGATATAGACAATGTTGTCGTTCTTCAGGCAATTGGCTGAACGGACAGAGAGTTCCAGTTCATCGACCTTGCGCAGGAGAGCCGCATTGAAGAGGAGTTCTTCTTCCGCACTTTCCTTGGAATCTTTTTCAGGCTCATCGAAATTGACGAAGATCTGTAGCTGGTCCTGAAGGATGCGCGCAGCATAAGCGGCTGCATCTTCTGGCGTAACAGAACCATCTGTTTCGATTTCAAGAGCGAGGCGATCATAGTCCAGAACCTGACCTTCACGTGTGTTTTCAACCTTGTAAGCAACACGGCGAACCGGGCTGTAAAGACTGTCTACGGGGATCAGACCGATTGGTGCATCATCAGGTCGGTTACGGTCAGCTGGTACATAGCCCTTGCCGGTCTGTACCGTCAGTTCCATGCGAAGTTCAGCGCCTTCATCCAGCGTACATATAACGTGATCCTTGTTGAGGATCTCGATGTCAGCGGTTTCCTGAATGTCGCCCGCCGTGACAACACCCGGTCCAACCTTGTGCAGGGTGATGCGCTTTGGTCCTTCAACATGCATGCGCAGGGCAACCTGCTTGATGTTGAGAACCAGAATTGTCACGTCTTCCCGAACGCCGGGAATGGAAGAAAATTCATGCACCACACCGTCAATGTGGATTGAAGTAACGGCGCTGCCCTGCAAGGAGGACATCAGGACACGACGCAATGCGTTGCCCAGCGTCAGGCCAAAGCCGCGCTCCAGAGGCTGTGCGATGACGGTCGCCTTGCGGGACGGATCATAGCTTGCCTCGACATCGAGTTTATTGGGGCGGATCAGTTCCTGCCAGTTTTTTTCCAGCACATTCAACTCCGATATACCCTATTGGGCGTTTTCAGGTTTCAAAACAGGAGACCTTTATCTCCTGAAGCCCGAACGAGTCGGGTAAAAAAAATCAGACGCGACGACGCTTGCGTGGACGGCAGCCATTATGCGGGATTGGCGTCACATCACGGATAGTTGTCACAGTCAGCCCAGCTGCCTGCAGAGCCCGCAACGCACTCTCACGACCTGAACCAGGACCACGCACGAGCACATCAACATTCTTCAGGCCGTGCTCCATCGCTTTTTTTGCGGCATCTTCTGCGGCCATCTGTGCTGCGAACGGTGTTGACTTGCGGGAACCACGAAAACCCATGTGACCGGACGTTGACCAGGCAACGGCGTTGCCCTGCTCGTCTGTGATCGTCACAACAGTGTTGTTGAAAGACGCGTTCACGTGAACGACGCCGTTGACGATATTTTTTCTTTCTCTGCGGCGAACGCGCGCCTGAGGTGCCTTTGCCATAATACCCTCTTACTTCTTCTTGCCAGCAATCGGGCGAGCAG
>JALEGJ010000095.1 GCA_022763115.1 Aquisalinus sp. | reverse complement strand
AAGTTTCGCGTGGGCCACGCTGTCCCAACGCAGCGCGACCTATCTGTAAGGATAGGAGTTACATGATGACTTTGCAGAAACCGGCAATCACGCCGGACAGACCCTTTTTTTCATCCGGCCCCTGCGCCAAGCGCCCCGGATGGTCTCTCTCAAGTCTTGAAAACGCACAACTTGGGCGCTCGCATCGCTCCAAGCCCGGTAAGGCGAAGCTGAAAGAAGCGATCGACAAGACCCGGCAGGTCTTGCAGGTGCCGGATGATTATTTGATCGGCATCGTCCCGGCTTCTGATACCGGTGCAGTAGAAATGGCCATGTGGACCATGCTCGGCCAGCGCCCGGTCACCGTCCTTGCCTGGGAGAGTTTTGGCGAAGGCTGGGTGACTGACGCGGTCAAGCAATTGAAAATCGACCCGCATGTCATGCGCGCTGATTATGGTGAGATACCCGATCTTGCGCAGGTTGATCCGTCCCATGACATCGTTTTCACCTGGAATGGCACGACCTCCGGCGTGCGTGTGCCGAATGCTGACTGGATTAGCGATGCCCGCGAAGGCCTGACCATCTGTGATGCAACCTCTGCTGCGTTCGCGCAAAATCTGGACTGGCCGAAACTCGATGTTGTGACGTACTCCTGGCAGAAAGTGATGGGCGGGGAAGCAGCCCACGGGATGCTTGTTCTCGGGCCCCGCGCGGTAGAGCGTCTGGAGAATTTCACACCAAGCTGGCCGTTGCCGAAAATCTTCCGTCTCACCAAGGGCGGCAAGTTGAACACCGGCATTTTTGAAGGTGCCACCATCAACACGCCGTCCATGCTCTGCGTCGAAGACTATATTGACGCCCTTGACTGGGCAGCAGGTCTCGGTGGCTTGTCCGCCTTGCAGGCGCGGGCAAATGCCAATCTGGCGGTGCTGGACGCCTGGGTCAGCAAAACTGACTGGGTTGATTTTCTGTGTGCCGATGACGCGATCCGCTCGAACACCTCCGTGACACTGAAAATCACCGACAGCCGTGTCGCTGCCATGTCGCCGGACGACCAGCGGGGCTTTGTCAAACAGATGGAAAAGCTGCTCGAGGCAGAAGCCGCTGCGTTTGATATCGGTGGCTATCGCGACGCCCCGCCGGGCCTGCGTATCTGGTGTGGCGCCACGGTGGAAGCCGAAGATCTGGAAAATCTCACCCCCTGGCTCGACTGGGCCTTTGAGACTGTTCTGGCATCAGAATAGGCGATTTACACCATGGTAAACACAGCTATACTCCCGCCCAGTCGCAGGGGATATGAAGATGAATCTGACCAGAACGCTCGCCGTCTCACTAATAGCGCTGACCGCCTTTGGCTTCAGCACGGCGCAAGCCGGGATCGAGGAATTTCGCATCGGCATCGCCAAGCACGATGTGGAACTGACAGGCGACGATCCGCGCGAAAGCGGCGTGAACATCCAGCCGCAAATCGTCTTTACATCGCCGGATTTCCTCAGCTTCATCGCCTCGCCCAACCCGTATCTGATCGCCTCCATCAACTCCGATGGCGAGACGAATTTCGCGGGCGGTGGCCTGCTCTACAAGCGGGACTTCGGCCAGACCGACTGGTTCTGGGAGCTGGATGGCGGTCTTGTCTATCAGGATGGCCGCACCGACCTGCCACCGCCGATCGAAGCCGCAGAACGCGAGCGCATTCTGGCAACCGAAATCACTTTCGGCTCGGAATTGCAGTTCCATTTCGTCGCGGGCGTTGGCAAGGCTGTGTCCGACAAGTGGGATATTCAGGCTTACTTCGAGCACCTGTCGCACGGACAGATTCTGGGCGACACGGAGAAAAACGAAGGGGTCGAGAATGTCGGTCTCAAATTCGGTCGCCGCTTTCGCTAGTCGAAGCTGACTACCCTCATTTCTCTAGCTCTATTTCCCTCATCCTGAGCCGCCCGCCATTGGCGGGCGCGTCGAAAGGTGAGTCGGTTCATGACGAAGCGCGTCAGGCTTGGCAGCGCTCCCATATCGTCCTGCCACACCCGAAATTCACCATTCCCCAATCACTAATCACGACTTCCCAAGGAACACCCCATGCCTAAAATTCTGATCTCTGACAAACTGAGCCCGACCGCTGTGCAGATCTTCAAGGATCGCGGTCTCGACGTGACCTATGAACCGGCCCTTGGGCCGGACGCGGAAGAACTCTTGCGCATTATCCCGGAGTTTGACGGCCTCGCGGTCCGCTCTGCCACCAAAGCCACGCCGGACCTGATTGTCGCAGGCAAGAACCTGAAAGTCATTGGCCGCGCCGGGATCGGCGTAGACAATATCGACATCCCCTCTGCCACCAATGCCGGGATTGTCGTCATGAACACACCTTTTGGCAACTCCATCACAACGGCAGAACACGCGATCGCCATGATTTTCGCAGCAGCGCGGCGTATTCCGCAGGCGAATGAAAGTACCCATGCCGGCAAGTGGGAAAAGTCCAAATTCATGGGCACGGAACTGTACGGCAAGACACTCGGCCTGATCGGGTGCGGTAATATCGGCTCCATCGTCGCAAGTCGCGGGCAGGGGCTCAAGATGAAAGTTGCCGCCTATGATCCGTATCTCACGCCAGAGCGCGCACAGGAACTTGGTATCGAAAAGCTGGATCTGGATGACTTGCTGGCGAAAGCTGATTTCATCACACTGCATACGCCGTTGACGGATCAGACGCGCAATATCCTGTCAGCCGAGAATATCGCCAAGACCAAAAAGGGCGTGCGCATTGTCAACTGCGCCCGCGGCGGCCTGATTGATGAAGCAGCCTTGCGCGAAGCGCTGGATGATGGCCATGTGGCGGCGGCAGCGTTGGATGTGTTTGCAGAGGAGCCGGCCAAGGAGAATGTCCTCTTTGGTCACGAGAATGTTGTCTGTACACCGCATCTCGGGGCTTCCACCTCTGAGGCGCAGGAAAACGTGGCCCTTCAGGTTGCCGAGCAGATGTCAGATTATCTGCTTACCGGCGCTGTCACGAATGCTCTCAACATGCCATCCGTTACGGCAGAAGAAGCACCCAAACTGAAGCCATTTATCAGCCTCGCTGAAAACCTCGGCTCTTTTGCAGGCCAACTCACCGAAACGGGTGTGCGTGAGATCATTATCACCTATGCCGGACCTGTCAGTAAGCTGAACACGAAGCCGCTGACATCCGCCGTCATTGCTGGCGTTCTCGCGCCGATGTTGCAAGGCGTCAATATCGTCAGTGCCCCGGCGGTTGCGAAAGAGCGGGGGATTGTTGTTACCGAAACCTACACGGACGCATCGCAGAATTTCGACAGCACAATCCAGCTTCAGATCACCACGGAACGCTACAAGCGCACGGTCACGGGCGCGCTCTTTGGCGGTGCCCCGCGCATCGTCGAGATCAAGGGCGTCGAAATGGAAGCGACCTTCGCACCGCATATGTTGTATGTGACCAACGACGACAAGCCGGGTCTCATCGGCGCACTGGGTGTTTTACTGGCTGAAGCAGGCCTCAATATCGGCACGTTCAATCTGGGCCGCAATGAGGATGGCGCTATTGCCATTGTCGCTGTTGATAGTGAAATTACGGATGAAATTCTGGAGAAGGTACGCGCCCTGCAACATGTGCGACAGGCCAAGAAACTGAACTTCTGATATAAAAAAGCCCTGCCGTTTAAGGCAGGGCTGAAGTTCTGTTGTATTAGATATTATCGTTAGAATTTCTTGCCGACCGCGGTCACTACCTGATGGCGCTCTGTGTCGTCATCATAGTCAGTATAGCGATATTCAACCTTGGCGAACAGGTTGCGCGGCAGGGCGAACTCGCTGCCAAAGCCAACCCGCAGGCCATCATCAAAAGCCTCGGCGCCATTGCCTGTCAGTTGGGAGTTGACCAGCGCCACCAGCGTGTAAACGGTCAGGTCATCGCGCAGCAGATAGCCGAACTTGCCGCCCACTTCCACATCGCGCCCTGTGTCCACACCGCCCGCAAAGGACGTGCTTGACCATTCGATGCTGGTGAACGCGCCAATTATCAGGCGTGACATCTGGTGATCATAACCGAGAGAAAAGCCCCAGAGCGCGCCATCTTCCTCGATGCTGCCTGCCACCGGGTCCTCTGTCTCAAAGGAATCGTACCCAAGGCGTAATTCCGCGCGCGGGCCCGAGAGAACGCTCGATTTTGCGTCCCGTGCGCCGAGGCGCGAGTCAGAGACAGGCGCTGCCGCTGTGCGTGGTTTGAAATTATATTGTTGGGGCTGGGCCTGAGCCGTGCCCCAGCCAGCCAGCAGGGCCATCGAAAGCCCCAGAAAAAAGTTGGATCGTTTCATGTCATGCGCTCCCGCTGTATTTATGCGGGTGTTGTCGGCCCCAAGGTTTAACGCCGGGTTAACCATAATCGGCATTGGCAATGTCTGTGTCGGCGATGCCACAAAAGGTGCAATACGTGCCTGATTTGTCGTTTGACGCCCATGGGCTGATCCGTCATGTATCCGCTTTCGCCAGCCCGACTCGTGGCATGGCAGTCCGGAATAATCAGCAAGGCAGGCAATATGGCAGACGTAGCAGTAATCGGCGCGCAATGGGGAGACGAGGGCAAGGGCAAGGTCGTGGACTGGCTTTCCGCCCGGGCGGAAGTGGTGGTGCGCTTTCAGGGCGGCCATAATGCCGGGCACACGCTGGTGGTCGATGGCGAGGTCTACAAGCTGTCCCTGCTGCCCTCCGGCATCGTGCGCGAAGGCAAGATGTCGGTCATCGGAAATGGTGTCGTGGTGGACCCCTGGGCCTTGTCCGAGGAAATCGAGCGCCTGCAGAAACAGGGCGTGTCAATCTCGCCGGTCAATCTGGTCATCGCAGAAAATGCTGCGCTCATTCTGCCACTCCATGGTGAACTGGATGCCTTGCGTGAAGCGGCCGCCGGGGCAGGCAAGATCGGCACCACAAAGCGCGGCATCGGCCCTGCCTATGAAGACAAGATTGGCCGCCGCGCCATCCGCCTGATTGATCTGGCGCATCCCGGCTCTTTGAAGGAAAAAGTGCAGAAACTCCTCACACACCATAATGCCTTGCGCCGTGGCTTGGGCGAGAGCGAAATCTCGGCGGACGATCTGGTCGCGAAACTCAAAGAGGTCACGCCAAAAGTGCTGCCCTTTGCCGGGCCTGTCTGGCGCCTGCTCCATGATGCGCGCAAGGCTGGCAAGCGCATCCTGTATGAGGGCGCGCAGGGCGTGCTGCTGGATGTGGATCACGGCACCTATCCGTATGTCACATCGTCCAATGTGGTGGCCGGACAGGCCGCAGCCGGCACAGGGCTTGGCCCCAAGGCCAGCGGTTATGTGCTTGGCATCGTCAAGGCCTACACCACCCGCGTGGGTGAGGGGCCGTTCCCGACAGAAGACCATGGTGAGCACGGACAAATTCTGGGAGAGCGTGGTCATGAGTTCGGCACGGTCACCGGGCGCAAGCGTCGTTGCGGCTGGTTTGATGCCGTGCTGGTCCGCCAGTCGCTCAAACTCTCCGGCGTGGACGGGATCGCTCTCACCAAGCTGGATGTTCTGGATGGCCTGCCGGAATTGAAAGTCTGTGTCGGCTATGATCTCGATGGCAAGCAGCTGGACCATTTCCCCGCCGGCATGGATGCGCAGGCGCAAGTAACACCTGTCTATGAGACAATCCCCGGCTGGAAAGACTCAACCGAAGGCGCACGCAGCTGGGCTGATCTGCCCGCTGAAGCTGTGAAATATGTCCGCCGTCTGGAAGAGTTGATCGAGTGCCCGGTCGCGCTCGTCTCCACCTCGCCAGAGCGCGAAGACGTCATCCTTATGCGCGACCCATACGAGAGTTAAGCCCATGAAAGTCTATGGTCTGAAAAACTGCGATGCCTGTCGCAAAGCCATGAAGGAACTGGATGCCGCCGGGGTCTCGTATGAGTATGTCGATGTACGCGCGGACGGTGTGCCAGCGGCGACGCTCGCCAACTGGATTGAAAATCTGGAGGCGGACAAACTGGTCAATCGCCGCTCCACCACTTGGCGTAATCTCACAGAAGCTGAAAAAGCGGCCATTGACGATGATGCCAGCCTGCAGAAACTGCTGCAGGAACACCCCACTCTCATCAAGCGCCCGGTGATTGAGCAGGGCACAGACATTCACCTCGGTTGGACCGCACAAACGAAGTCAGCACTGGGTCTTTAGAGCGTCGGAGGTTAAGAGTGGCTCAAACTGAATGCCACGTTCTTCGACACGCCACAGACTGGTCTGTGGCGGCTCAGAATGAGGCATTTAATGAGTAATTTCAACAACTTCCTCATCCTGAGCCAGCATGGCTGCGTGAGCAGTCAGGCTGTGTCGAAGGATCGTATAGCTGATCCGGTCAAGTCACCTGATGCCTTGGGAAAATTAAACCTGCACCTGCTTCCCTCGCCCTGAACCGTCCCGATGTTAATCGGGACGTGTCGAAGGGGTCGTTTTATTTCATGAAAGGCTGGATCTTCTTGTAGGTCAGGGAGCGCCACAGCCACTCCAGCGGCCCGAAGCGGAACACGGACAGCCAGAGCGGTGACCAGATCAGCATGGCGACAAACATCGCGCCGACAATCAGCATCAGCTGCTGCAGGCTCACATCCCCATACATCCCAAGCCCGTGACCATAAGCAAGTGTGGTCCCGATAACAGAACAGGCAATGTAATTCGTGAACGCCATGCGCCCGACCGCTGCAACAGGCGACAGCTTCGGCCCGACCCGCAGAATGAAAGCGATCAGCGCGGCATAGCCAAACGCCCCCAGCGGCCCGGCAATCATGATGACTGGTGACCAGGCAGAGAACGCCTCGAACGACCAGTTGGCCTTGTTCAACTCCAGCACCCGCCAGAACTCGAGGCCCCAGGCAAGCCCGAGCGCTATTACGGCAATCGGCAAGTAGACAGAGGACTTCCAGCGCCCTTGCAGGAACCCGGTCTTGAACAATACCATGCCCCCCAACATCAGGCCGAGGGTTGCGGCAAACATGCCGCCAAAAATCCCGTAACCGATAATCATGCCAAGGGCGCTTTCCGCGCGATAGGCAATTTGCCCGCCAATACCGCCGAGGAAAATTTCAGTTTCCTTGGCCAGCATTTCCGGGTCCGTGCCCCACATCATGCCGCTCATTTTCTCGGCCATGCCCGGAATAAACGGTGTCGCCATCATGAAACCGCCCATCCAGAAGGAACCAAGAACCATGAAGAATATCGCCCAGAAGGTCAGTACACCGGTTGACATGTTGCGGAACAGGATCGCGATGAACCCTGTTATCGCGTAAATCGTCAGAATGTCGCCCATCCAGATACCGACAAGATGCACCAGCCCGAACAGAAGCAGGAAGGTCAGCCTGCGGCGCAGTCTTGCGCCCGCTTCCTTCTTGTCCATCCCGGCTTCCTGCGCTTTCATGGCAATCAGCATCAGGCCGGCACCGAACAGGGCGGTAAAGTTCGTGCGCCACTTATTATCGACAAAGATGTTCTGCACATTGGCGATGAAGGCATCCGCCTCGGAGCCCCAGAGCAGGGGATTGGCGTAAAACGCGAAGGGTTGGAACATCGCCTTGATGTTGACGATGAAGATCGCCATCACGGCAAAGCCGCGTAAAACGTCCATATAATCAAGACGGTTTTCAAGGCTGACTGGTGCGTCGGCAGTAGACATGGCGTTCCCTCTCGCAATTTTTCGCCATCACCATAAACATTCACTTTGAAAAATAAAGTGAAATTTTTGGAAGGCCACTACGACCAGAGTCCATAGTACACCTCTCCCTGAGCCGGGCGCGTCAGCGCCCGTGCCGAAGGGGCGATCATCAAATGCCGAGGAAAGCCTTGATCTCATCCGCCTGCGCTTCCGCGTCCTTGCGGCCCAGCGCCATCAGGGCGCGGATATAGCCGGGCTCGAACAGAAGGTAGGATGGCAGCACCCACGGCGCTTTCAGCGCGCCGATCGAGCGCAGCAACAGGCGTACACTGGCAGGCATTTCATGAGCATGTTCCCCGGCAATTTCCCGAATATCCCGTGACGGCTTGATCATCAGCACATCCAGTTGCCGCAGGTCGGTTTGCGCGCGGCGCTCCGGCAGCATCCGCTCCAGGGTGGAGTTGATCCGCCGCAGCCGCTCCACATCCGCTTCCAGATTATCGTTGAAGACAATATCCATCAATTGGCCGGAGACCTGACCGATAGACGGGTAGGGCACAGCATCCCGCCGCACCGGCTCACCGGAAATCTTGCCATCCCGCGCCCCGATCACCAGCAGTTTGTCTGCCCCCAGATGAATAGCCGGGGAAAGCGGCGCGATCTGCCGCAGCGCACCATCGCCATAATACGTGCCATCCACTTTCCAGGCCGGGAAGATGAAAGGCAGCGCCGCAGAGGCCAGCACATGGTCCGGCCCGATCTCGCATTTGCGCCCGACCCGGCGCGAGCGCTGCCAGTCAGCGGCGTCCACGCTGCCCTGATAAAACGCAACCGCCAGACCCTCCGCATAGGACGAAGCGGTAATCGACAACGCATCCAGCACCGGCCCGTCAAGGTTCTCTTTCAGTTGGGCAAAATCCGTCTCGCGCGAAATCAGCTCTTTCAGTGGCGCATTGTCAAAAAGCGACTTCGGCGGTGACACGCCGAACGCCCCGCCCAGCACATAGCCCAGCCAGTGGCCGAAGCGCAGCGCAACCTTGTCTGCACCCGTCTCAAAAACCTGCTGCGTGTGCAGCGTGCCCCAGAGCATCGCCAGCCGCCGGATCGCTTTTTTCAGGTCCTGCGCGCCGCTTGCCAGCGATACCGCATTGATCGCACCGACGGAAACACCGGTAATCACCTGAAACGGCATCTGCCCCGGCTCCAGCATCTCGCCAATGGCGCACATCACGCCAACCTGATAGGCCCCGCGCGCGCCACCCCCGGACAGGATCAGCGCTGTCTTTCTCTCATCACTCATGGCCCCCTTATAAAGGGTGTTCGTGGGCGGAGAAAATAACAGCTTTACACTTGAGCGAGCGCAAGAGGGCGTGTTGCGCCGCAGCATGAAACGCCGGAAAGCTGCGCCGGTTTCAGTTGTCGCCCACAGCTTTTTGGTGTAGGAATATCAACAGCCGAGGGGCGTCTGCCGGGAAAGAGAGAGGCAGGCTGAGAAGCACCCTTTGAACCTGATCCGGCCCATACCGGCGGAGGAACTGGCAATACAGACAGGCGAAGGCCTGCCATCGGGCTTT
>JALEGJ010000094.1 GCA_022763115.1 Aquisalinus sp. | reverse complement strand
GATAGGCCGCCTGATACACGATGCGTCCATCCAGCCCTTTCTGCCTGTTATCAAAACTGAAGCGCGCGCCCGGCGCTGAAAGATTGGACCTTGTTAAGGGACCGTGGATGCTGGTGTTGCCAAGGTCGCCGCGACGGGTGCCGAAGAAACGCTCCCAGTTTGTAAATGACTGGTCGTTCTGGTCACTATCCCCGGTGGCAAGATCATACTCAAAATTGAGCCGCGGCATCCAGTCGCCCTCAAATGTGTAGCCGATTTCCGCATGAAGCATTTGAGCATCTACATTGAGCTGAGTTGTATCCGCAGAATCAGATGTCGCGCGACGGGTACCAAAACGGGTCGCGGCTTCGACTTCAAAATCGAGCTGCTGGCTGGACGGTTTGCGGAAAATCCGCACACCCGGCCAGTAAACTTCACGATCAGGTGTCTGCCGGCGCGCCGTATCCTCTTCATGCAGGCCGTAAGCAAAAACCTCCCCGGTGACATCTGGCCAGAGATCCTGCCGTTGAACATGGACACCCCAGAACTGGCGATTGCTTTCGGTCTCATCGCCGGAAATCTCATTATCATCCAGAGCATGCCGATCTCGTGGCTGCTTGCGTACCGGACTGACATAAAATACTTCCAGTCGAGTCTCGTCTGACAGCCTCATACGCAAATGCGCGCCGTCGTAATTATTGATGGTGTTGCGAAAACTGTTGCGTTCGACAGCGCGGCGGCTGCCCACATCCAGCGTAAAGCGCCCCAGCTTCAGATCGGTCTCTTTCTGCCAGCCCAAAAGGTGATCCAGATGCAGGTCTGTGTAAGCCTGCAGGGCCTCGCCTGCGTTGGTAAAGCTGGTGCTGAGAGGCGTGCCATCATCATCCAGATAGGTACGCGCATCCTGCAACTCTGCGCCGAACGTCACCTTATCGAAGCTGGCGCGAGCATGAATCAATGTACGCAAAGCCAGAAGCTGATCGCTTGTGCCGCCATTCGCCGCCCTGAATTGTCCATCCAGTGTTTCGTAGCGGATACGGGCATTACCTGAAACGGAAAGCCAGTCCGGCGTCTTCAACACCTCCTCCAGACGCCACGGCTCGCTGGCCTGTAGCGCCGGGCAGCCAACTGACAGTAAGGCAACAGCAACATAAAAGTATGCACGGCAGGTCATGAGGGGCTCACACCAATTAAATCAATTATCGTTGAATAATTGACACTTACAATATCCTCCCTCTCCCTTCAACCTTGAAACAATAAAAACTGGCCCTGCCTCCGCGCATCGCTATATCTCGCCCCTATGAGCCATGCACCGATACACCTCCCCGCCGACCATACCCCCGTCACCATCGGCAAGACCGGTCTGTTACTGGTCAACCTTGGCACCCCTGACGGAACAGATGCCGGGTCGGTACGGCGCTATCTGGCGGAGTTTTTGTCCGACAAGCGCGTGGTCGATTATCCCCGCGCACTCTGGTATCCTATCCTGTACGGCATTATCCTGAACGTACGCCCGGCAAAAACGGGGCGCAATTATGCCAAAATATGGCGTACAGAGAGTGACGAAAGCCCGTTGCGCTACTATACTCGTCAGCAAGCAGAACTCTTGGCAGCACGCAATACATCCGACAACCTGATAATCGACTGGGCCATGCGGTATGGCAATCCGTCCATTCAAGCGAGGCTGGAGGCTTTACGCGCGCAAGGTTGCGATCGCATCGTCATTTTCCCTCTCTACCCGCAATATTCTGCAACAACCACAGGGACCGTAAATGATCGGGTATTCGAAGTCTTGCAGGAGATTTCCTGGCAGCCGGCTATACGCACCGTTCCACCTTTTCACGATCATGCGGGCTATATCGACGCCCTTGCAAACAGCATCAACGCGTCATTTGAGCACGAGGGAAAGCCGGACCAGATCATTCTCTCCTTCCACGGATTACCGAAACGCTACCTGCACAAAAAGGGTGACCCGTATCACTGCCACTGCCAGAAGACCGCCAGACTTCTGCGCGAGAAAATGGGCTGGGATGAGACGTTTGCGCCGCTCGGCTTTCAATCCATATTCGGGCGCGAAAAATGGCTTGGCCCGTCAACCGAAAGCCTGATCGAGAAAGCCGCCCATGACGGTATAAAACACGTCTCCGTCATCACGCCCGGCTTTGTGGCGGACTGTATCGAGACACTTGAAGAAGTCGGGATTGGCCTGCGCGAAATGTTTGAGGAAGAGGGCGGCGAGAAGCTGACGCTTGTGCCTTGCCTGAACGACAGCGCAGAAATGATTGACTTGTTGGAAGATATTGCGCGCCGCGAAACCGCAGGCTGGGTGATGCCATCCTGAATGCGGTTTTTTTATTCCGATGATTTCAATCTGAAACTGCCGGAGAAGCATCGCTTCCCGGCACAGAAATATCGCCTGCTGCGGGAAAAGCTGCTGGCAGATAACCTTGTGACTGAAAACCAAATGGCCGTCTCGGAGCCAGCTGACCGTACTGATATTCTAAGAGCACACGATGAAACCTACATACGATCGCTCGAGGACGGCTCTATCGAGCGACAGGCGATGCGCCGCATTGGCTTCCCGTGGTCACCGCAAATTCCCTTGCGTGGCTTCCGAACCGCTGGTGGCGCCATTCAGGCAGCCGAAGAAGCGCTGAGTAATGGGCTTTCCGGACAGCTTGCCGGTGGGACACATCATGCGCATGCAGCGTTTGGCGCCGGTTTCTGTATCCTGAATGATTTTGCCGTCGTAGCATTAAAACTATTGGCGGAGTCGCGCGTTGAGCGCATTGCCATTATTGACCTGGACGTTCATCAGGGCGATGGCAACGCAGCCATGCTTGGTACGCATCCGCAGATCTTTATTCTGGATATATACGGTCGCAAGAATTTTCCCTTCCGGAAAGTGCCGGCAACACTGGATATTCCGTTAGACGATGATCCGGGCGACAACCATTATCTGGCCGAACTGGAACGGGCTCTGCCACAGGTCTGGAACTTCGCCCCCGATCTCGTACTCTATCAGGCTGGCGTTGATCCGCTTGTGCATGACAAGCTGGGCAGGATGGATATCACCTTTGAGGGACTGATGGTACGCGACAGGATGGTGTTGGAAGGATGTCGAACACGCGGTATCCCATGCTCCATGGGTATTGGCGGGGGATATGCTAATCCGATAGAGCCAACAGTTGAAGCCTACGCCAATACCTATAGAGTAGCGAAACAAGTTTACGGCTTTTAGGGCACATCCCGCTCGGGACGCGACAAGAGGGGCATAACCATGTTGAGAATAACAATAGTGGCGCTTGGCGCACTGATCGTCGGAGCGCTGGCTGGCGTTGGAATTTATCGTGCGATCGTGCCCTTTCCGCATGACGCAGTGGCGCGCGGCGAGGCATTTGAGCCGGAAAACGCTGTCTGGCTGTACCAGCATATGAGCGAAGTGTTCCCGACACGGCACGTCGCCAGAGCACAGACCTCCGAGCCCTTGCCCGTCGCTGAAGGCAGGCTGGACAGCTTCACTTATACATATAATGGCCAAACACATGAGTTGGACGCGTTGTTCGACAATATGGAGACAACCGGCCTTATCGTCTTGCACCGAGGGAACGTCGTCTACGAACAATATGATCGGGGGGCGGATGCCGGAACATTGTTTGCGACCTACTCGGCGGTGAAGTCCATCACGTCAACGCTGGTGGGCTTTGCTATAGGTGATGGCCTGATCGCTTCCGTTGAAGACCCGCTCGAAAAGTACGTTCCGGCCCTTATCGGCACAGCTTATGAAGGTGTCAGCATACGCCATGCCTTGCAGATGTCGTCCGGCGTCCTGTTTGATGCCGATGGCGCAGCGGGCGAAGACACTGTCGAGGTCCTGACCCAGACAATGGTACTCGGTAACAAACGCATCAATGAGATGTCTGCCTCCTACCCGCGCGCTCACGAGCCGGGTACAGTTTTCAATTACAATACATCAGAAACCCAGATCCTGCTCTGGCTGGTCAAGGAAGTAACCGGAAAGCAGCCGGCAAAATATCTGGAAGAGAAAATGTGGCGCCCGCTTGGCATGGCGCATGACGCTGCCTGGAACATTGATAATCCGGGGCCGGATGGTATGGAAATCGGCGGCGCCTTCTTCAATGCTTCCTTGCGCGACCTTGCCCGTTTCGGCCTGTTCATTGAGCAGGATGGCATGTGGAACGGTGAGCAGCTTTTGCCCGCTGGCTGGGTTGATGAGGCGACACGCATTGAGGAACCCCACCTGGACTATGGCGAAGTATTTGAAGGCTTTGACAGTGGGTATGGCTATCAGTGGTGGGTATTTCCTGATGGCAGTTTCCGCGCTTCAGGCGCCTATGGCCAGACAATTTACATCGACCGCGATAATGATCTGGTTGTTGCGCGCACCAGCGCCTGGCCCGAAGGCTATGTGGCAGAATCAGATCAGGAAAGCCGCACCGCCTTTACAGCCTTGGCCGAGCACCTGAACCGGTAGACGGACAGCATGCTCAACCGCTGCTTTCGGTTGGTCATTGATAATCTGGCACCGCGTGATCATGAGCATCACCGGCTTCACCAGAAATCTGTCCGGCCGACAAATAGCTCACCCGTATGATAGGGCTAAGATTGATGCCCGCTTTTGCTCAGGAATGGCGCACCCGAGAGGATTCGAACCTCTGGCCTCTGCCTTCGGAGGGCAGCGCTCTATCCAGCTGAGCTACGGGTGCATGTCCTTAAGGACTGATTCAGTCTCATAGGCGAAAGCCGGGGGGCTGGCAAACGCAAATCCCGGTTAGCGCATCTATTGGCTCGGCCTGCTTCGCTCCCATGCCGCTCCGGGCTGCACCAGAATACGCGTGAAACTCAAACTGTCTCTGGCTGTTCAGGGCCACCATTCCAGACTGATTGTCCCTTCAACAGAAAGCAGAAAGGGGCCGCCGGGACCCCTTTGCATGATCGGAAGAAGTCAGGCGCCAAGCCTGCAAGCGATGGCGATCAGTTTGCCACGTCATTGATGATTTTCTCCGGCACCTGCTCGCTTGCTTCAAACAGTACACTGATGAAATCAGCTGTCTGCTCCAGGCTCACTTCGTGCCCGTTCGTATCTATGCCAATACGCTGGGCCAGTTCCTCATCGCTGATGATTGTTTGCAAGTTGAGGCTGTTCGCGGCGAGATCACCTGTATAAGCGGCCCGATTGACGGTGACAGTTGCTGTCTCAAGCGTGTCACGGAAATAGGCGGCCTGGCTCAGGAAAACGTCGAGCGAGCGGGCGAAATTCCCGCGTGGTGTGCCGAAGTCAGCAATGTCATAGCGGCTGATGAAAGCAGAGCCGGAATTATCGATACCGGCACTTGTGTACGGATATTTATAGTTGAACGCCTGCACGGTGCGCTGGTCGGCGTCACCGGTAAAGATCGCAATCATGTTCACGCCATAGCAGCCATCATCAACCGCACGCACACAGGCCGCCGGGGCCAGCACAAATTTGATGCCATTTTCCGCCTCGGAGAGAACGACCTTGGCACCGCCCGGCGCCGTGCGTCCTTCCCATGGCAAGCCAAGCTCCTGCAGCACAGGGATTATGGTCTCTACGTCGTAATCATACAGAAGTTCATCCGGCTTGCTGATTGGCGCATCCTGCTTGGGGGCCGCCAATGCGGCGCCCGTTAGTGCGAGACTGGCAGCAGCCAATGAGATAAGTGTTTTCCCGACCATAATAATTCCCCTTCAAGACTATCCGGCCACACGACCTGACCGGCAACTGATGACACAGCATAAGCTGAAAATGCGCATTTGGCGAATCCTCACCTGATTACTTTATGGAAAACCTCAAAATCATTTGCCTGCTCGCCCCTTTTGGGCCTATGGCAACCGGCTGAACCAGAACAGCGATGAACCATGGCCCCCACTGACAGACAGCCCGACAGACAGTCCGATGGAAAATTCCGGGACAAGAAACGCCCATCCTCACAGGAAGACGGACCCGGCGATCTGCGCAAGGCCCGCGCTTCCGAACAACTGGCTGAACTGGAAGAGAAGATGCCAGGCATGGCTGCCCGCCGGGCAGCGCTGGATGTGCTGATGCTGTTGCGCAAGGGGCGGACGCTTGACAATGCCTTCTCCGATTGCCGCACATTCAATGTGCTGGAAGGGCCGGACCGTTCCTTCGCTTTCAATCTGGTGAACACGAGCCAAAGGCGGCGCGGCTCGCTCGATCAGGTGATCGGGGAGTATCTTGACAGGCCATTGCCGAAGGGCGCGATGGAAGTGCAGGATATTTTACGCCTTGCGGTGACACAGGCAGCTTTTCTGGAAACACCAGCCCACGCCATCGCCTCAACCTCTGCCGAACTTGCCGGCCAGAAGCGGGAAACCGCTGGTTACAAAGGCCTCGTCAATGCCATTGCCCGCAAGATTGCGACGCGCGGCAAGGCGCAACTGGAGAAACTGCCCTTGCGGGCGGACACGCCGGGCTGGCTCTGGCGCAGCTGGGAGCGTCATTATGGCGCGACGCTCGCGCGGGAAATTGCCGCAGCTCATAAGGCGGGCATCGCGCCGCTGGATATCTCCCTCAAGCCGGGGGCTGACCCCGACCTGTATGCCGGGTTTGAAAACACCTTGAGTTTCTCGCCCCTGCACCGACGCCTGCCGGCCCATCATGCCGTAACTGAATTACCGGGCTTCGCAGCCGGCGACTGGTGGGTGCAGGATTTTGCTTCCAGCCTGCCAGTGCGCTTGTTGGGGGACGTATCTGGCAAGCACGTTCTGGACCTTTGTGCCGCCCCCGGCGGCAAGACCATGCAACTCGCGGCACTTGGCGCAACCGTCACGGCGGTTGACAATATCGGCACCCGCCTGAAACGCGTGAGCGAAAACCTGGAGCGAACCAAACTCTCTGCCGAGACCGTCAAGGGTGATATCCTCGACTGGCAACCGACAGAGCCCGCCGACATGGTGCTGCTGGATGCGCCGTGCTCTGCAACAGGCACGATCCGCCGCCATCCTGATGTTGTCTGGAACCGGACCGAAGATGAAGTGCGCACCCTTGCCCGCCAACAAGGCAGCTTCATTGACCGGGCGTTTGAATTCCTGAAACCGGGCGGCATATTGGTTTATTGCGTCTGCTCCCTGCAACGCGAGGAGGGCGAAGACCAGGCGAAGGCCGCTCTTGCCCGTCATGACACGCTGGAACTGATGCCACTGACCCCGAATGATCTGCCGGAATTGCCAGAGGCCATTACCCGAGAGGGATATCTGCGCACGCACCCGGCCATGCGCCTGAAAGACGGCAGCATGGATGGGTTCTTTGCCGCGCGGTTCCGCAAACGGGCTTAAGGGGTCACCCTTCATCTGGCACAGCGCCAGTCACGCTGTGTGATAATTAAATCCTATCAGCCGTTCCTCACCTTGTATTTACCTGCCCAATGCCAATATACTGAGGTCAGAAGTTCGTCCGTTATCCATTAGTGACTGGAGAGAAAAACATGAACGATTTTAACCGTCCTTATCAGGCTGATACAGCCACGACAGGCGTCGCCTATGATGAGGGTCTGCGCAGCTTCATGCTGGGCGTTTACAACTATATGACACTTGGCATCGCCGGTACGGCGCTGGTTGCCATGTTCATGATCGGCAATCCGGGTTTTGTGAACTCGATTTCCGGTGTGCTGCCATGGCTTCCTTTTATCGGCATTCTTGGCCTTGGCTTTATCGCCCCGCGCATTATCGCGACCGGCTCCCCTGCTGTCGCGCATGGCGCCTACTGGGTCTACGTGTTCATGTGGAGCATGTTGATCGGACCTGTTGTCGCTCTTTATGTTGGTGTTGGCTGGGCTGACCTTGTTTATCAGGCTTTCTTTGCCGCTGCGGCTGTCTTCGCTGGTGCCAGCCTCTATGGTTACACAACTAAGCGTGACCTCTCAGGCATGAGCCAGTTCCTGTTTATGGCAGGTATCGGTCTTCTCGCCGCGATCATCCTGAACTTCTTGTTTTTCAAGAGCGGCCTGTTTGGCTTCCTGACATCCTGTGCAGTTGTCCTGTTCGCCAGCGCGTTGACCATGTTCGAAACACAGATGATTAAGCACATGTATCGTGAGGGCATGAGCGAGAGCAATTCGCGCGCCTCTATCCTCGGTGCTTTCATGCTTTACGGATCATTCGCGACATTGTTCATCAACATCTTGAACATTCTCGGCTTTGCCCGCGACTAGATTTCAGCCATCAAGCTGACACATGATGAAGCCTCTGCCTTAACCCGGCGGAGGCTTTTTTCTTGCATTCCTGACCAATCTGGCGAGAACGTGAAGGCTGGTGTGCAAAGAGCGCGTTCCAATAAGGGCAAGACACGATAGTTTGAGTTGATGAGTACGATCGGACAAACCCACGGGCGCATGACCAACGGCAATGCTGATAATGAATTGGCATACGCTGCCTATGTGCAGGAATTGCTGGGCTACGGCGCGAATTTGCGCGCGCTGTTCGAGGCTGCCGATACAAACCCTGAGTGCCCTTTATTAAGCGCCAATGCTGCGGCCCTGCATCTTGCCTTTGAAGGCCGGGAAGGCTGGGATGACGCAGCCCCTTATCTGGCCCGCATGAAGCAGCATCGCGCAGGCGTCACCGAGCGGGAAGATCTTTTCTGCCGGGCGGTCCTTGCCTGGGCGGCACAGGATTTTCGCGCGGCGCTGGACCTGTTCAGCCAGATCGCCCGTGACTGGCCGGATGATCTGGTCAGCATCAAATGGGGCCAGTATCACGCGTTCAATCTGGGCGATCAGGCAGCCATGCTGCATCTGGGCGAACTGGCCGTGCAAGCCTGCCGCAACACGCCTTACGTGCACGGACTTTACGCCTTCGCGCTGGAGCAGAATCACGAAATTCGGGCCGCAGAAAAGGAAGCCCGTCACGCGGTCGAGATTGCCATTGATGATGTCTGGGCGCAGCACGCAGGCGCGCATGTCATGGAGACGGAGCGACGCCTCTCCGAGGGCGCGACCTGGCTTGGCCATTGCTCACATATCTGGGCCAGCAAGGGCACCTTCATCCGCGAACATAACTGGTGGCATACGGCTCTGTTTCACCTCGCCCTTGGGGAACAGGACAAGGTATTCGATATTTTTGATACCTGGCTCTGGGGCGAATGGCCGGAATTTCCGCAGGAACAGATTGGTGCAGCCTCCCTACTCTGGCGTCTTGAACTGAACGGTCTTGATGCCGGCAGTCGCTGGCAACCGCTTGTCGAACAGGCACAGGCCCGCTCTGGCGACCATATTTTCCCGTTCCATGACCTGCACTATCTCTTTGCCATCTCACATGCTGATGACCCTCTTTGTGCAGAGAAACATGTCGCCAACATGCACCAGAAAGCACAAAGCTGTTCCGGAGAAGCTGCCATCGCTTGGCAAAAAGCCGGCCTGCCAGCTGCCGCCGGTATCCTCGCCTTTGCCCGTGGCGAAGCCGGGGAAGCTGTGCATCATCTGGAACAGGCCCTGCCACATCTGGAAAAAATCGGCGGCAGTCACGCGCAGCGCGCGATTTTTCACCAGACCTGCGAGGTCGCTCGCCGCCGCGCAGCAGGACAACTGGCTGCGCTGGGTGAGTGAGCCTATTTCACCACTTTGTCAAAACTGACAATAATCCCCACAGAGAATGTCTCGGGTGAAGCCCCAGGCATTACTGGTGCCACTGCCTTGCCATGCCCGTAATTATTGGAGGTAAACCCGGCAAGAGGATCATTATCTGTTTTGGCATAAGCTGCATAAAGAATGACGTCTTTCGAAGCCTGATAATCATAGCCAAGCGCATACTGTGTGGCATCACTGTCAGCGCGCTCAGCCATGCTGAAAGTCGCCTGGCCTTTAAGCGTGTGCCGGGCATTGAGTTTGAGCGCCGAGCCCAACGTAAAACTGTCTCTATCCTCTCCGGAAACGCCTCTTACATCTTTCTCGCTCTGAAAGCCGGCACCAATAGAAGAGCCGCTTGTGTCGAAACCTCCCAGAGAGGTATTGTCAAATGTATAACTGCCTGTCACAGCGCTTATCTGATAATCTTCCCGACCCGGAATATCCGTATCAGCAGTCGAAAAACTGGCCCCAAGCGTAACATTATCCTTGCCATAGCTGACCTTGAACACACTCACATCACCGGGCGCGTCCACCGCCTGCGGGCTGTGTAGTGCCAACGCCTTAAAGCCGTTAAACTCAGGCGTCTCATAGGAAACAGCATTATCAGCGCGCCCGGCAAACCCGGAGCCACCCCAGATATTGCCCAGATCGCCAACCTGATCGGCAAACAGGTTATAATCATAGACCCACTGGTTGAGAGCACCCAGACGGCCATATTTGATTGTTCCATAATGCCCACGTACACCGATGAAACTGTCGCGCGCCCGGGAGAAAATACTGTCCGTGTCTCCTGGGCCGTTACCGTCATTGGCACCATCTCCGGTCAGGTCAACGCCCTGGTCGATCTGCCCGAAAATCTCAAAACCATCGCTGACCTGCCAACTGGCCGTAAATCCGACCCGGGAGGAATTACTGGCAATCTCCGTGTCGTCATCAATCGTGTCATTACGGCTGTCGATAGAGAGATGGCCCAGCCCGAATATCTTTACAGAAAGTTCGCCGTCCTCTTGTGGCTGTTCTGCTGCAATCGCTCCTCCAGTGATACAAATGGTGGAAAACAGCCCTGCAATAACCCCTGACTTTATCATGACACCCCTCCTGAAAATCAGCACGAGAAGCCTTATAATATCATCAGGGCGCGACGCAAGCACAATGTCGATCACGTCAATACATACAAGACTGTTGACTGATTATCAGATTAAGGAATATATCTCGACATATTGACGTAAATAACGACAATAGACTGTCAATCCGCCAGCCTCAGCTTCTGACGATCAAAAATCCGCAGCACCTGCGCCAGATCCTGACCGCGCTTCAAAACCTGACCGGACATGGAGATCACGGCATAAGCGCCCTGCTTGCGCGCGAGCTTCGGGCTCTTTTCTATGCGATAAAGCGGGGCCTCGGACGCACGGCGAAAGATCGAGAAGACGGCAACATCTTTCAGCATATCAATCGCATAATCCTTCCAGTCCCCGGAGGCGACAAAGAAACCATAGACGTTCAATATCTGGTCAAGCTCGGCACGGGTAAAAGCCACATCAGGCTGACGTCGCCCGCGCCCTGAATTGGTCGGTAATACTTCAATACTCATGACAACAGCCTAAAATGCCCCATCCCGCCTGACAAGCCACGCTTAAGCCAGCCACTATTTACCATGTCTTCAAATGGCCTTTTTTTGCCCCTGCACATGCCGCATTCAGAAAGTATCAGTTAAACATCAGACGGGCCGGTGGTGCCTGATATCGGATGTTTTTTTGTAATTGCCCCCCAGCCCCTCCGATTTCAGGTTTGATTGCCCGTCTGATACTCTCCCGTTCTGACATCTTTGTTTGATACGCAGGCAGCCCCTGCCTATAGCGGTCCGATGTCGACGTTAATCACCATTGTGTTGCCACTGTTTCTGATCGTGCTGACAGGCTATGTCGCAGGCGCAGGCAAATGGCTGGATATCGCTGCCGCGCGTGTGCTTTCCCGGTTTGTTTTCATGTTCGCCATGCCCGTGGCAATCCTGAACTTTTATACCAAGGCACCACCACCGGGACTGGAGCTTGTACCTTTTCTGGCAGGCTACTTCATCGCCATGCTCAGTATCATCGCGCTGGCTGCCTGGAGTGGATACAAGTTTCTGAGACTCGATATCCGGCAGTCCGGTGCCCATGCTTTCGTTTCAACCTGTGGCAACGCTGTTTTCCTGGGATTACCGATTGCCTTGCAGGTCGAAGGTTGGGGTCAGCCCTTCCTGATGCTGATGATCCTGGAAGGCATTTTTGTCTTTGGCATCGCTACGACCCTGATGGGCTGGAAAAACCATGCGCAAGACGGACAGTCGGCCGCGACACGGCTTATGGCCGGTATCGCAAAGTCATCTGCAACACCCTTTAAGAACCCGATCGTGCTGGCATCCATCGCCGGTGTTGCCATCGCCTATAGCGGCATCACGTTCCCGACACCGATCAGTACATTCCTCAATACATTCGGCCCAGTCGCCGGACCCACCGGGCTTTTTGTCCTGGGGCTTTTCATTGCCACCCTGCCAAAAGAAGGCCTTCAATCACTCTGGCCGAATATCAGCGCCGTGAGCGTCATCAAGCTCCTGCTTTTCCCGATCGTTGCAGGCGGGATCGTTTACCTCTTTACGGGCGGCGACATACGCCTCACCGGGGCTGTGGTCCTGTTCACCTGCATGCCCCCTGCGGTTGCCTCGCTCGTGCAGGCAAGTCACTACGGGGTATATGAACGGGAGACAGCCGTCGCGGTCAGCGTCGCCAGTGTCCTCAGCCTACTGACATTGACTATCGTTTTATTGATACTTGCCTGACTGTCACTTTTACAAGTCGCCCAAGGCGACAATGAAAGATAGCGCCTCAGGCCAACTCCAACCCAAGTGATGCAAACAGCTTTTCATCGCGGCTTTTGCCCGGGTTAGCTGTGGTCAGGAGTTCCTCACCGATAAAAATGGAGTTTGCCCCGGCAAGATAGCACAGCGCCTGCGTCTCATCATTCATCTTTTCGCGGCCCGCTGACAGGCGCACCATGGAGGTCGGCATCATGATTCGGGCCACCGCAATGACGCGGGCGAATTCGATGCCCGGCAGGGCGCCATCCTTATCCAATACCAGATCACCCAGAGGTGTGCCACGAACAGGCACCAGGGCATTGATCGGCACAGATTCAGGATGCGGGGTCATGGCCGCAAGCGCCAGCAAGAGCCCTGTGCGGTCTTCTGCTGCCTCACCCATGCCGACAATGCCGCCACAGCAGACTTTCATGCCGGAAGCGCGCACGCGCTCCAGTGTCTCAATCCGATCTTCGAATGTGCGTGTCGAGATCACCTTTTCGTAATACTCAGGTGACGTATCAATGTTATGATTGTAATAATCGAGACCAGCCTCTTTCAATGCAACAGACTGTTCATCCGTCAGCATACCAAGGGTCATGCAGGTTTCCAGCCCCATGGCTTTGACCCGCGAGACCATCTCTGTCAGGGCATCCATATCGCGATCCTTGGGCTCCCGCCAGGCAGCTCCCATACAGAAGCGCGAAGCCCCGCCAGCCTTTGCTTTTTCAGCGGCCGCGACAACATTTTCAACCATCATCAGTTTGGATGCCGAAAGGCCCGTATCAAACTTCGCAGACTGGTTGCAGTAGCCGCAATCTTCCGGGCAGCCGCCCGTCTTGATCGAGCAAAGCTGGGATGCCTGCACTGCCCTGGCGTCATGGTGCGCGCGATGGACATTCTGGGCCTGAAACATCAACTCGGTGAAAGGCAGGGCAAAAAGCGCCTCAACTTCATCGCGTGTCCAGTCATATCGTGGTTCTGTCATGATGCTCACTCGCCCTTCTTGTCATTTTCATCGCGGGTATCCCGTTCTGCCGTAAGAGGGTGTTGTTTTTCAATCTCTTTTTCCCGTGACGGACCAGATGAAAACAGTCGGAGAAACCCGAGCATGATGTGCCGTGCCTGACTGCGGAAGGAGCCGCGCTCGATGGTCTCTGAAATAAAGAACGCCGACACGATGACGCAGGCCAGCATGACGCCGATGGAAACCAGCACCAGTGCTTCAAAACTTGTCACCATGGCATCCTGGAAATCAATCAGGGCAGCGCCCGTCAGTTCCTCACCCGAGCCATAGCCCGCAAGGCGGGCTTCCGGCCCGGCGGCAAGATCGAAGGCAAAGCCGACAATCGCGCCATAGGCTGCCACGAAGAAAAGTGTGCCCGCGCGGCCCGCTGCATTATTGACGCCGGAGGCAGAGCCATGGCTTTCCTCTGGCGTGGCATTGAAAATCGCCGTTGTCATGGCAGGCACCACCAGCGCCATACCTATCCCAAAGATCAGCATCGAGATAAACGCGCCGGAGATCGTGCCTGCTGCTGGAATGAAGCACATGGAATAAAACGCAATGCCACATATGGCTGACCCAAGCGACAGCATCAGCCGCACCCCAAAGCGCTTCATCAGATAGCCGGACACTATGGTGATGATCGCCATGGGCGCGACGAACCCGAGAAAGGCAATGCCGGTTTCATCCACACCAAGGCCATAGGCATCTTTCAGGACAATAGGATAAAACACGAATATCCCACCCATGGCCCCATAAAGCAGCAACGTGACCACATTGATGGCGTTGAACATGCCTGACTGGAACAACTCCAGCGGCAGCATGGGCGTTGCGGCCTTGCGCTCCACACGGATCATCCAGGCAAGCGCGAGCACACCAATGATGATTGGCCCCAGCCATGTAACGGACTGGAGCGAGAACATGCTGCGTTCGGATGTTTCAGAGAGGGTAATCAGGCCGTAGCTGATCCCGGCGAACCCGGTGAAAGCCAGAAACGCCCCCAGAATATCGAGGCTTTCCGGCTTGCGCGGCGGCGGCTTGGCTTTGGTCAGAAAAAGCGTAATGGCGAGTGCCAGCAGGCCCAGCGGAATGTGCATGTAAAAGACCCAGCGCCAGGAAACATTCTCCGCGAGGATCCCGCCCAGCGGCGGACCAACGGCAGTCATCAACGCCGAAGCCGCAGACCAGATGCCCATTGCCATGCCGCGAGACTTTTTGGTGAAGGCATCGGCAATCAGGGTAAGGGACATGGGCGTTAACAACGCTGCGCCGACGCCCTGCATCGCCCGGGCGGCTGTCAGCATTTCCGAACTCGGCGACAGGCCACAGAACAGGGAGGCCACCGCAAAAATGCCGACGCCCCAGGCAAACACGGCCCTGCGTCCAAAGAAGTCCCCCAAAGCGCCACCGATCAAGATCAGGGCCGCCATGAAAACCATGTAAATGTTGGCAACCCAGAGGATTTCACCCAGGCTCGCATCAAGATCGAGCTGGATCGGGTCGAGCGCCAGCGCCACCGCCGTGCCGTTTACGAACGCCATGGAAGAGCCGAGCACTGACGCGGCCAGCACAGCGTAACGCTCAACGACCGGATATTCTGTCTCGCCGGGTGTGAGGATCTGTTTTGGTTCTGTCATTTGCGTCCGGCTGCCGGGCTCCTGCCTGTCTCTTTTCTTCTTAGCCGGGTTTCACGCGATTGTAATCGCCTGATGCAGGCAGATGTTGCGATCACTTACAGGACAAATTCGCAAATCACTTAGTTGGTCGGTGCAGGAAGTGCTCTGTATTTTGCGCGCTCTATCAGGAAAGCTGATGACGCTTCACGAGCAAACTTTTGAAATCTTCGCTTTTCAATTAGCTTCTCTGCGCGATGTATCCCGAATAAAAGCGGTGGGCTTGTTAATAAACCAATCGGTCCAAGAACAGCCGCTGGAACTACAACAGCAGCACCATATAATGCCCCTCGACCAGCAGACTTAACCACGATGCTTCTTGCATTTACCTGCTTGTCTCCGACAAGGCCTCTCAATGAGGCGACTATCACAATAGCCACCAACAAAGGATTTGCCGAAACCATGGCTGAAATCCCGAGTGCGCCACATATTTGATAGTAACGGCTAGCATCTTGATTCCGAACCGTTGCCAACAATGCTGCGAAACCAATTATACCGATGCTAAACTCTGCACCGGTGTAGGTCACTATGTCCTCGACAACATCTGATGTAACACCAGGTATCTGCTCGAATAAATTTGAAAACTTTTCGTACGTTGCTTGGTCCCAAGTAACGACCGGCAATCCTGCAGGTGTCACCACATCTTTCCACAATTCAGCTACGTATGCCGACATTTCAGTCCATAAGCTGTCGTCACTAACTGCTGAAGTAACGGCTCCCCAAGCACCAAAAAAGTCGTGTCCCCCATCGAATAATCTGTGCATCCCCCCACCTATATGAGTTTCATTATATAACGCATCCATGGATTGCCCATAAATAGTAGTAGCTTGGTCAGTTAGTTTATCGAGAAAGTCATTGGCTTTCGCCTCAATCTCAGGATTACTCAATACTACCGCAATGCTTCCAATAGCGTCTGACAGCTTGGATAAATGCTGATCCACTGATTTCACCTTTGTAACTGCTTTTGACTTGTATGCCCGTTAACCCTCTCTCTCAAGGGTCTGTTTATTCCACCATGCTACTGAAGCCGTGGGCGCAATGGGGAATGAGAATGAGCGAAGCAACACCTGCCCTGACTTTTTTCGGGTTTACGATCCTTGTCATGCTGCTGATGGCAGCAGGTATGGCCTGAGTTTCAGGCAGATTACGCACAAACACGCCTGAAAGTTTATGTTGCATTGCAGCATAACTGCGCTTACCCGTGGCCCTGAGGGATTATCAAATTTCAGGATCAGGACCACACCATGGCCAAGCCG
>JALEGJ010000093.1 GCA_022763115.1 Aquisalinus sp. | reverse complement strand
TATTCCTATCGTATGTCGCATCTGGTCAACCAGTCACCGGACCTTGACCTGCGCCTTGAGACGGATCTTTTGTATCTGGTCAATGACTATCACGGCTACACGGAAATCGGCACGTTGTTCGTTGACCCGGACTACCGTGGCGCTGGCGTCGGGCGTCTGCTCTCATTCAGCCGCTTCATGCTTTTTGCCGCCAATCCGGGCCGCTTTGGCGACAAGGTGATGGCGGAGATTCGGGGCTGGACGGACAATGAGGAGAGCTTCCCCTTCTGGGAGCATGTAGCCAGCAAGTTCTTTCACATGACGTTCATTGAGGCTGACAAACGCAGCACGAGTGATTTTCGCTTTATCGCCGACCTGATGCCCAAATATCCGATCTATACGGAGATGTTGCCACAGGAAGTTCGTGACATTCTTGGCAAACCCCATGACCAGTCAAAACCGGCCATGGACCTGCTCCTGTCACAGGGCTTCCGCTATAACAATCTGATTGATATCTTTGATGCGGGTCCAAGCATTGATGCCAATATGCACGAGGTGCAGACCATCCGGGATGCGCATCGACGCAAGCCTGTCTCAGCAACCGGCAATACCGGCGGAGAAAAAGCCCTTGTCTGTTCCATTGGCCTTGGCAACTTCACCTGTATTCAGGTTGAGACCGCACAGGAAGGCAGTACGGATATTCCGCTAACCGATGAGATGATGCAGGAGCTCGGCATTATCAAGGATGAAGAAGTAATAACCTGCCTGCTGAAAGGGAAACAGGAATGACAACTGGCGAACTCTACATTGATGGCAACTGGCGTGAGGGTGGCGGCGACAAACTGACGTCACTGGCACCGGCCACCGGCGAGCCCCTGTGGGCTGGCAACACTGCCAATACGCAAGACACTGAGGATGCCATCATGGCAGCCCGGAAAGCCTTCACGAGCTGGCGCAAAACAACCCTCGAAGACCGGCTTGAGATCATTCGCCGCTTCACGGAGCTCCTGAAAACCAACAAGGACACGATTGCCGCAGCGATTGCGCATGAAACCGGCAAGCCGCTCTGGGATGCTGCAACCGAAGCAGGCGCCATGGCCGGCAAAGCTGATATTTCCCTCAAAGCCTATGAAGAGCGGACCGGCTATAAAGAAGCCGAGGCTGCCGGAGCCGTCATGCGACTGGCCCATCGCCCGCATGGTGTCATGGCGGTGATTGGTCCCTTCAATTTTCCAGGACATTTGCCCAACGGGCATATTGTCCCTGCCCTGATTGCCGGCAACACGATCGTCTTCAAGCCGAGTGAACTCACCCCGATGGTGGCCGAGGAAACGGTACGTCTGTGGGATGAAGCGGGCCTGCCCAAGGGTGTCCTCAACCTTGTTCAGGGCGGGCGGGCGCCTGCCGAGCAACTGGTGGCGGACGAACGGGTGGACGGCATCCTGTTCACAGGCGGCATTGACGCCGGGCGGGCCATCCACAAGGCACTTGGCGGGCAGCCTGACAAAATACTGGCGCTGGAGCTGGGCGGTAACAACCCGCTCATCGCCTGGGACATTGAAGACAAGGATGCGGCAGCGCGGATTATTCTGCGCTCTGTCTACATCACCAGCGGCCAGCGCTGCACTTGCGCCAAGCGCCTGATTGTGCCCGAAGGTCTGGAAGGGGATGCCATCGTCAAGGCATTGGACAATTTGCTGGCCAAGGTGCGTGTTGATAAACCGGATGCTGAGCCTGCCCCGTTTATGGGGCCGCTTGTTTCTGAAAAGGCTGCCGATGACGTTCTGGCTGCGCAGGAAAAGCTGCTTGGCGCTGGTGCCCAGGCCATTCGACAAAGTGAGCGACTGGAACTGGGCAATGCCTTTCTCAGTCCGGGAATTATTGATGTCACGGACGTACAGGCGCGTGAAGACCGGGAAGTGTTCGGCCCACTTTTGCAGGTCATCCGTGTCAGCACTTTTGAAAAAGCACTGGAAGAAGCCAATGACACCAGCTTTGGCCTCGCTGCGGGACTGATTTCGGATAGCAAGGAACTGTTTGGCCAGTTTATCAGCGAGATCAATGCCGGCATCGTCAACTGGAACCGTCAGACCACGGGCGCATCTTCCGCCGCCCCCTTTGGCGGTGTCGGCCTTTCCGGCAACCACCGCCCGGCAGGCTACTATGCCGCTGATTATACAGCCTGGCCCATGGCAAGCATGATTATGGAAGGCAAGGTTCAGGACGAAGGTACAATCCCGGGAGTAGATGTATGAGCGATAACGCAGGTGTCGCACACGAAGTAAACTTCGACGGACTGGTTGGGCCGACCCATAATTATGGCGGCCTCTCCTATGGCAATCTCGCCTCGATGAACAATCTTGGCGCTGTATCGAACCCGCTCGGTGCTGTCCTGCAAGGCATCCAGAAGATGCGCAAGCTGCTGGATCTGGGCCTGGTCCAGGGCGTTCTGCCGCCGCATGAGCGACCTGCTGTCAGCGCCTTGAGACATTTCGGCTTTACCGGAACGGATGCCGAGATCGTTGAGGCAGCAGCAAAAGCCGCCCCGCAACTCCTGATGAATTGCGCTTCTGCCTCGGCCATGTGGACGGCCAATGCGGCAACTGTCTCTCCGTCTGCGGACACGCGCGATGGCAAGGTGCATTTCACACCAGCCAATCTCGGCTCCATGTTCCATCGCTCATTGGAGCCTGACTTTACAGGCCGAACCCTGAAGGCAATCTTCGCAGACGATACCCGTTTTAGCCATCATGCACCCATTCCTTATGGCGGGCGTATGGGCGATGAAGGCGCGGCCAACCACGGACGTCTTGCCACCGGATACGGCGAACAGGGCGCAGAGTTATTCGTATACGGCCATTCTGCTTTTGAAAAACAAACCCGCAAGGTCACCTTTCAGGCTCGGCAGGCTGTCGAAGCCTCTCATGCCATCGCCACCAGCCACCAGCTTGACGGACGGGCCCTCGCCTTTGTGCGCCAGAGTGCCGCAGCGATTGATGCGGGGGCGTTCCATAATGATGTCGTCTCCGTCACCAATGGCACGGCCCTGTTCTATCACGAACAGGCTTTTGAGGATAAGGCAGAAGCCCTCGATGCGATCACACGGGCCTGCGCGACGCTGGAGTTTGAGCCTGTGTTCATAGAGGTGCCTGCTGACCGGGTTTCCCTTGAGACAGCGATCAAGACCTATCTGTTCAACTCCCAGCTTGTCAGTCTGCCCGAAGGCGGCATGGCGCTGATCCTGCCCACGGAGTCAGAAGAAAACGCCGATACGCGCAGCTTTGTTGACGACGCTATCGCTGGCAACGGCCCGATCACGCAAGCGCATTACCTCGACCTGAAGCAGAGCATGAAAAACGGCGGCGGACCGGCCTGCCTGCGTCTGCGCGTTGTTCTCACAGAAGCAGAGCAGGCAGCCCTTTTCGGCAACTGCCTGATGACACATGAGCGTTTGGACGACCTCGAGGCTTGGGCGAAAAAGCACTACCGCGACCAGATGATGCCGGAAGACGTCAGTGACCCACAGCTTTATCAGGAAACCTGTGCGGCTCTGGACGAGTTGACGCAGCTCCTTGACCTCGGCAGCCTTTACGACTTCCAGCGCTGAGTTTTCTGCTAAAAACAGAAGTGGTACGTGTACCTATTGACTGTTGGTTTGAAGATTATCGAGTTCGTCAAAGATGATCTTCCTGTCAGCGTAGCGTATTCTGCTCTTGTAAATCGCTTCCTTTATCTCAGGGATTAAACCGGGAGAAATATATCCATATGGTTGTTCGCCATTACGCCGAAGGCTTTCGGAAATGATATAATCATCCAGTTCAAGGACAGTTCCACAGTTCAGATAACTGTCATGCTCAAGGAAGGAGTGATCGGGTTCTTTTGGCAGTTTCACATTGGGTCGGAAATTCGGTTTGGAGTTTATTCTCAGAAACAATGCTTCCTGAATAGAAATAGCCACCACCATTTTCAGTTTCGGCGGGTCAATCGTCCCATCGTGAACCCAGATGACATCCAGCAATTTCAACACAGCTATAACCTGACAAAGTTGGACGTCTCTTCTAGCTCTTCGATGATTTCGTCACGATGGGGTACATCGTCAATCATGTCCTCATAACTCATCATACCGAGTTTAGCCTTCTGCCAATCCGGCCCGTGTGTCTGCTCCGTACGCTCATCGAATGTCAGCGACTTTGATAATGCAAAAGCGTCACGGACAATATCCGCCTCATCCTCCAGTAGACTATCAAGGTCTACAGGCTCGTTGGCTGTCAGTGACAAAAAATATCGGTGTAACTGCCAAGGATAACTGTCTACCGAAAGCTCTGCGAGCCACATGGGCTCGCCCTTGAGCATCTCATATATTTCCAGAGGTACTGGCCCATATGTCATGGCTCTATAAGAGGCCCCAAACACAGGTAGCCCATGCCTCTTCAGGCTTTCTTTGTCAGCGAAGTAACAGGCTTTAAGAACAGTATGCAGATCAAGAGGTTGTTCCTGATTCAGCATCCAAGTAACAACATTAAGCGCCTTCTCGGCAGCAAACCTGAATTTTATCGTGCTCATCTGGTGTCTCTTTAACCAAAAACCTTTCATATAACAATTCCAGCAGAATCTGTATGTATCGTTAAGCTCCTAAGTCATCGTCAAAAGAACATAATGATAACATTGACAATAGTCAATAAGTTCGCCATAAGATATTTATCAGATGACGGCGCGAAAGGGACCTGACACCCCATACGGGAAATGTGATCAAAAAATGCTTCGCTTGAGGGAAAGACATGGTACGCATGTCTTGAAGAGAAGTCTGTTTCACTTTTCAAATCAGGATTTTAAGGGGAGAGATTTACCATGGCCAAAGCGTCCGACCTGTTCATCAAGGCACTGGAAGAAGAAGGCGTCGAATACATTTTCGGGATACCTGGAGAAGAAAACCTCGACTTTCTGGACAGCCTCTCCCGTTCCAAGCAGATCAAGCTGGTACTGACCCGCCATGAACAGGCAGCTGGCTTCATGGCCTCCACCTATGGCCGTTTTACCGGCAAGACCGGCGTCTGCCTGTCCACGCTGGGACCGGGCGCCACGAATTTCGTCACCGCTGCCGCATATGCGCAGCTTGGCGGCATGCCAATGATGATGATTACCGGGCAGAAGCCGGTGAAAAAATCCAAACAGGGCCGTTTCCAGATTCTCGATGTGGTCGATATGATGGGCCCGATTACCAAATACACCCATCAGATCGTTGCCAGCGATAATATCCCGAGCCGCGTGCGCGAGGCTTTCCGCATTGCGGAAGAAGAAAAGCCGGGTGCCGTCCATCTGGAGTTGCCAGAGGACATCGCTGACGAACAATCAGAAGAAATTCCGATCCCGCGCTCCCATTGCCGTCGACCTATCCCGGAAGAAAAGGCGATCAAGGCGGCCATCGGGAAAATCGAGAGCGCCAAATCCCCTATTCTGGTGATCGGGGCCGGTGCCAACCGCAAGGAAACAGGCCGCCAGCTGGGGCTTCTGGTGCATGAATTCGGCATTCCCTTCGTCACCACACAGCTTGGCAAGGGCGTCATCGACGAGCACCACGTACTGTTCATGGGCAACGCGGCCCTTTCCACAGGTGACTTTGTTCACCGCGCTATCGAAGCGGCTGACCTGATTATTAATGTCGGCCATGACGTGATTGAAAAACCACCCTTCTTCATGAAGCCGGGCGGCGCGGAAGTGCTGCACATCTCCTTTAACACCGCAGAAGTGGACCCGGTTTACTTCCCGCAAGTCGAAGTGATTGGCGATATTGCCAATGCGATCTGGCAGATCCGCCATGACATGCGCCCGAAGGCCCATTGGGATTTCTCACGCATGAAGGAAGTGCAGCAGCACCATGACAAGCAGTTGCTGGAAGGTGCAGAAGATGCCCGCTTCCCGATTTACCCGCAACGTCTGGTGGCGGACATCCGCAAGGCCATGCCGGATGATGGCATCGTCTGCCTCGATAACGGGGTCTACAAAATCTGGTTCGCCCGGAATTATCGGGCCAACAAGCCGAACACCGTGTTGCTGGATAATGCACTCGCCACCATGGGCGCTGGCCTGCCATCCGCCATGGCAGCGCGTCTGGTGCATCCGGATCGCAAGATTATGGCTGTCTGCGGCGACGGCGGTTTCATGATGAACTCGCAGGAACTGGAAACAGCCGTTCGTATGAACATGAATATCGTCGTGTTGATCCTGAACGACAATTCCTATGGCATGATCCGCTGGAAGCAGGCCAATATGGGCTTCGATGACTGGGGCCTTGAATATGGCAATCCGGATTTCGTGAAATATGCCGAAAGTTATGGCGCACACGGACACAGGGTCGAGAGCTCGGAAGGACTTCCTGCCATTCTGGACAAATGCCTGAACACGGACGGCGTCCACCTGATCGACTGCCCGGTGGATTATTCAGAGAATGATGAAATCCTCAATGAAAAAATCAGGGAACTGAGCGAAGCCATTTAGGTTATACTATTACACCCCAATGCGCAAAAGTCTGGTGTCAGATAGATAACCGGGCTCACGCCGCACAAATAGAACCGGAGGCCCCATGCCACAACTCAAGGACAGCTATCCGTATTATCTGGCCAACAAAGCCGTGTACGCTAACCAGGACCTGAAAGTCACAGACAAGTACACCAACGAAGTTGCCACGTCTGTTGCCCTTGCCGGACCGGACGCCATTGATGCCGGGATTGCCGCCGCTGTGGAAGCTGCCGAGCCAATGGCCGAGATGCCATCCTATGAGAAACAGGCTGTGCTGCAGCATTGCGTTAGTCGCTTTAAAGAGCGGTTTGATGAACTTGCCTATGCGCTGTGCATCGAGGCCGGCAAGCCGATCAAGGACAGTGAGGGCGAGGTTACCCGCCTTATCGACACGTTCAAGATTGCTGCAGAAGAGTCGACACGAATGCATGGCGAACTGCAGGCGCTCGACATTTCTCCGCGCGCGAAAGGCTATCGTGGCATGTGGAAGCGCGTGCCCATTGGTCCGTGCTCGTTCATATCGCCGTTCAATTTCCCGCTGAACCTGGCCGCGCACAAGATCGCTCCGGCACTGGCGGTTGGTTGCCCCTTTGTGATGAAGCCCGCCTCCAAGACGCCGCTTGGCGCCATCATCATGGGTGAAATTCTGGCGGAAACAGACTTGCCCAAAGGGGCTTTCTCAATCCTGCCGTGCTCGCGCGACGGCGCGGACCTTTTCACAGTTGATGACCGGCTTAAACTACTCAGCTTCACAGGCTCACCGGATGTGGGCTGGGACCTGAAAGCACGCTGCGGGAAGAAGAAGGTCGTTCTGGAACTCGGCGGTAACGCTGCCGTCGTGGTTGATCGTGATACGGAGGACCTAGATGATGCCGTTGAGCGGATCATTTTCGGTGCTTTCTATCAGTCCGGCCAGAGCTGTATTGGTGTACAGCGGATCATCATTCACGAGGACATCTATGACACCTTGAAAGAGAAGCTGGTCGCAAAAACCAAAACGCTTGTCGCTGGTGACCCGAAGGACCGGGACACTTTCATCGGACCGATGATTTCAGAGGGCGAAGCCACGCGCCTCAAAGGCTGGATCGACGAGGCTACGAATGCTGGCGCGACACTGCTTTGCGGCGGGAGCTTAAGTAATGGCAACATGCTGGAGGCAACACTTCTGGAAAACGTGCCTGACGATGCCAATGCCCGCAACGAAGAAGCGTTCGGCCCGATGGCCATGCTCACTTCGTTCAGCACCTGGGATGAAGCGCTCGAGATGGTCAATGATTCAAAATTCGGCTTGCAGGCCGGTCTGTTCACGCGCGACTTCTACAAAATCCAGAAAGCCTGGGACAAGCTGGATGTCGGCGGCATTGTCATCGGGGACGTGCCCTCTTATCGCGTCGATAATATGCCGTATGGCGGCGTAAAGGACTCAGGTCTTGGCCGCGAGGGCATCATTTTCGCCATGGAAGACATGACAGAGATCAGGAACCTCGTGATCCGCACCCTGCCTTAGGGCTGACAGGCGGTGCTTGGCCATCACTCGCAGGGTTGTAATTCAGAAGGAATTTCGCCTTTTGATTGAGCGACCTCTGCATGCTCACTGAAATTGGAATGGTTTTAATTCTGGAAACCCCAGCAGATTAACTGTATATTTTGATAGGTTCCACCCGGTGATCCAATCAACAGGGTGACTGCCGGGAGTTACCGGTATTTGGCCGAGGCTGTTTGGGAGGCTGGACAATGTCAAAAAATGAGGCGCAAGGCGAGAAGATCTTCCTGTTATGGCAGGAATTGAAGAACGCCGTTGAACTGGCTCGTGAGGCTGACCTGCCCGAGACAGAGTCGCTCTTGCGCATTACCGCTGATACATTGGTCAAAAAATATGCCGCCCTTGGCTTTCCCACCGAGCATGAACTGCATAGCCTCGTCTGGGATGAAACAGAGTGGCCGGCAAAAACAGCAACCTACATGGAATTGAAATCCATGCTTCTGCGCGCGAGAGAGCAGGAAGAATTGCCCGCCCCGCAAAAGCTCAGCGACGCAGCAATCAGGCGCAAGAAATCACGCTGACAGATTTCTTGACATTCTGCACTAAACTGACATTGATATTTGTTTCGTAAAAGTAACCACAACAAACTCGTCAGTAATGCGTAAACCGGAAATTGAGATCAGAACATCCCGACTGGCGAAGGGCATCAGTCTGGAGCAATTGTCAATCTGGACGGACATACCGGCAAAAGATCTGCTCTTGATAGAAAACGGTTTTCGCAAAGCCCAGAACCGCCATCTGTTCCTGCTCGCAACAATACTCAATATTCCCCACAAGGAGCTTAATGTTGACTTGGGTATCGTTGAGCAGGAATTGCAGCATTTGTCGGAAAGCAAGAAACGACGCACATCCGCTGAGATCAAGCAGGAAACACCACCATCTGCAATGATTATCGGCCCCTACTTCCCCCTCGACGAAACACCGGATTGCACGCTTCACAACGAAAATGACGTTCTTTCCATTCAGGCATTTGAAAATGCCTGTCAGTCCTTTAACTTTCTGGGTGTTGGCACGGCACAACAGCAAGAGGTAGCCCTGCCCCCTTCTTTTATTATTCTTGATACGGATATAGCTGACGAGTGTTATCGCGGTACAGCTCAGACGCTGCACTCGCTTGAGCGACTAAAAAAAGTGCCGGTATTTCTAAGCAGTGACAAGAAGCCTGAAAGCTTCCGCTCAGCATCGGAAAATACCAACGTCATCGGACATATTCGCAGGCCGGGAAGCGAACAGGAACGCAATTCTCAACTGTTCGGATTATTATCAAGCGTTGAGCGGCTCCAGATATATCTTTAGAGAGACTGGAAGAGTTTCGGCTATCGGGGGCTACTGTTCACCCCGAATTCGAATGCATAGATCTCGCGAATATCACGCTTGCGATCACGCACTTCTTTCAACCAGCTTGGGATAATTGCCCCGGCTCCACACAGGACGCCCAGGCAGAAAATTCCGGCAACAAATGCTAAATCAAGGACCATACTAGCCTCCGCAACGTGATTTATATGTAGCGCAGAAGTCCAGTCAGGAATATCGCTAAATGGGGAGCAAGGATAATGAATATTGTCCTAACAAAATTCGCCTGAAAGCAAATTTATCCTTACAGACAGTGATCGTGTGATAAGTGCTCGTTAACCTTGTACACCGTAGACTGACCAGATGAATGATTCTACGGCACAGACACGGTCTCTCCTGTATCTTGATGATGACCCCATGGCGATCCGCCAGATGCAGGGCTGGCTGCAACAGCATACAAGCCTTGTACGTCCGGATTACTTTGGCGTGCCGGGACAGGCGATCGAGGCGCACCGGGAGCGGGCGTATGACATTGTCATCAGTGACCTGCGCCTCGGTACGACGACAGGCCTTGAAGTCATCCGGGAAATGAAAACCTTCGCGCCTGATGCGGCCTATATTCTTGTATCCGGCGATGCAGACCTGTCTGCAGCCCTTGCAGCCGTGAATGAAGTTCGGGCGCTGCGCTTCATGGTGAAGCCCTGTACGGCACATGATGTCGAGCAAAGTCTTCTGGCAGCAGATCGCCATCTTGATGAGATCAGAAATCTCGGTGCCGTCACCCTGGCAACGCATGCCTTGAACAAGGCTGGCCTTGCCATCGTCAGTTTCGACACCTCCTTTCAACTGGCATACGCCAACGCACAGGCTGAAGAACTGCTTGAATATTGCGATGTGCTCGGGCTCTCCGCCAGGCGGAAACTTGTTTCCACCGGTGGCTTGCCAACGCCGGAGTTATATAATCTGATAAAGGCTTCCTACCATACCGATGAGCGTCGCGGGCTCGCTATCCCCTGCGGCCATGCAGGGCAGCCGGCATCAATCGTGATCTATCCGCTGAACGAGACCGAGAGTGCCGAGACCCTGAAATCCTACGATATGCTGTTGATTGATGCAGCCACATCAAAGCAGATTGATCCGGCAACACTCTCACAGACATTGAATATATCCTTGAGTGAAGCGCGTGTCGTGCAGCAACTGGCTTGCGGTTTCGGACTGGAAGATGCAGCCCGTAGCTGTAATCTCTCGATCAGTACTGTGCGCACTTATCTCAAAAACGCTTATGCAAAGACGGGTGCTTCGCGCCAGTCAGAATTAGTCAGCCTGGCGTTGCGCACGGCAATTTAACACTCTGTTAATAATTGTCTTTAGACAAATTTTTTTCAAAATTGTCGTTTCCTCCCCATATGGGGATACCGAAACGGCGCCGGATTGTATAGCTTCTTCCTTGTAGACACTCCTCTATGACTAGACTGCGACTATCCGGAAGAAACCTTAAACTGCGTCCAAAGCCCTACTTCCGGATAGTCGCATTTTCTTTTCCCTGAAAAAATATTTTCTAGCGAGCCTCGTACCGGGGCGTGGACATGGCTTGCCCCCATATGGGGATACGCAGACTGTGGTTTTTCTGAAAAGCTAAATCTGTAGACACTCCTCTAGGGTCAGGACCCATTAATGTCGCCATTTTGGCGCAGTGAGGATTTGCGATGATTAGGAGAAGACTTGCAGGAATGGTTGCCCCTTTCAAAAGTCTTCGACGACATTCATCGTAAATCCTCGCTGCGTCCCGAAGGGATCGGGCCAAATGGCCTTCTCACATCGTTGCAAGTCCTTG
>JALEGJ010000092.1 GCA_022763115.1 Aquisalinus sp. | reverse complement strand
TTTTCTTTTTGACAGTGCCTGCCATGCGTGGCAACACCAGCGTTTGTTTTTGGCAAATTGATGGTGACCACGTGGCGAATGAAGACCTCGGCGTCAAGCGCGACTGCCCTGAATGCGGCGCGCGATTTTATGATCTCGGAAAAAACCCGGCAGTGTGCCCCAAATGCGCGCATGAGTTTGTGCCGGAAGTCATCCTGAAACCGCGCCGCACGCGCAAGGATGAGACAGAAGACGATCAGAACGAAACGGATGATCAGGACGAGGAAGACGTGGATGAGTCCGATGAAGTCTCATCTGATGACACAGAGACAAGTCTGGATGAGGCGGATAAGCAGGACGACGGTTCCAGCGGATCTCGCAAAGCGAGCCTTGATGAAGATGATGACGATAATGACGAGGATGATGACGAAGACATCCCGGACATCGAAGGCATCGACGACATCGACATCGACACAGAGAATGACGATACGCTGCTTGACGATGAGGAAGACGAGAACGACGATATGGGCGGCTTTATCAAAAAACCGGGCGGCAGTTCTGACGACTGATACGTTGGCACTTTGCGTCGAAAAGACTTGATAAAACAGGAACGGGAGACTAGCTTCCCGTTTCCGGTAAAACGGGGCTATAGCTCAGCTGGGAGAGCGCTTGCATGGCATGCAAGAGGTCAGCGGTTCGATCCCGCTTAGCTCCACCATCACTTACGTATGGTCTGGCAAATCAACACCTGTTTACGGGTGTGTTAAATAGCTGTGCTTGTAACCTCTTCAGTTATCATGGTGTTCAAATATAAAAGCGCATGCTGCTTGAGCTCAAGATGGTGTCTGCCATCTTCATTTATCTTCTCATTTCTACCAGTTACCCAATGGCGGCAATTAGGAGCGCTACAGGCACAGGGGAACTGTTTGAACAAAATGTCCTCCGTAGAGGCGTAATCCATAAAAAGTGGATCACCCATGTGAATATCTTTAAGGCAAAAAACCTTTTGCTGAAGCATGTCGAGAACAACATTGGGGTCGCAACTGTGAAGCAAATACCCCACAAAGTAAGGATCCTCAAGATACTCACTTGGCGACCTTTGCAAGGTATGCTGACGTAAAACTGTCATGGGTTCCGCAAGGAAGTGGCCGATGCAATCACCTCTTTCAAAGGCGCGCGCTGCATATATCCCCACACCAAACTCCGCAGTTTCCTTTTTCACAAGATCATACTCGGTTGGCAAAAGAGCGACGCTGATGAAGTCGGGTTTGTTTTTCTCAATGAAAGGAGTCGGATACAAACTATTCACTATTTTATCCTTTATATGCATTCTGAAGTCAGGGTAGGAAATCCGTTCAACGTCGTTGAGTAAGTCGTAGTATAAACACCTGTATGCGCGAGGATGATACGATCTCCTGGCGCAAGAGACAGCGGCAAATGATAATCGAATGCCTCTGTATAGATCACATCATTCGAATCGCAGGTTTGTCCAGCCAGTATAACTGGCCCGGCTGGACCGCTTTTTCCACAGATCATGGGATAATCGATATTCGACTCAACCAACCCTCCGTACCGCCCGATATCAAGATACACCCAGCGATACTCTGGTCGCTTGTGACACGGGGATACAAGAACCACTTCCGATAATATGTAACCTGCGTCTCCGGCCATATACCGCCCGGATTCGGTGTAAATTACGGGGATATTACCAGCAAAAGCCTCACGAAGATTCTCTGTAATGACTTTGAAAAAGTCGGATATTTTCGGGACCGTGCTTCTGTAATCGACAGGGAAGCCACCGCCAATGTTCAGCACCTCAAGACTGTCAAAGCCCTCAGATTTAAGGCGAGAAAAAACTCTTGCCGCAGAAAAAATCGGTGCCTTCCAGGCCTGTATATCAAGCTGCTGGGACCCTGTGTGAAAGGATATACCGTATGGCACCAAACCTTGCTGATGCGCCTTACGTAACCACGTAAAAGCCTTATCTTCCGGGCAACCAAATTTAATCGAGAGCGGCGACACTGCACCATGGCCATCTGTCGTTATCCTGCAGATCACCTTCGCTCCCGGCGCATGCTCTATCAGCTTCTCTAATTCAAGCTCAGCGTCGAATACAAACTGTCTCACACCCCGCTTAAAGGCTTCCGAGATTTCGGACGCTTTTTTGAGAGGATTACCATAAAGGAGGGTATCAGCAGCTGCACCAACCGTCAGGCACTGGTCGATCTCGTTAATGCTCGCGCACTCAAAAAAACAGCCTGCACGGTGCAAAACACGTAAAATATCAGGGTCAGGATTCGCTTTAATAGCATAATGGTGCTTACCTTGCGGCATTGCCTGAACAAGGGAGTCATACTTCTCTTGAACCTTGTCTAACGCGATCAATAGGTGCGGTGTCGGACCGGCATATCTGTCAAAAAACTCAGATACTGGGTGAGGAATTTCCATCATCACCCCCGAGAGTTGCGAACTCAATCATCAAAACTTTTGTATGCACTGGCAAATCCACAAATATCAGGCTTGACGCCCAATTTTCACGAACCGCTGATCTCCTTGCTTACAAAACGTCTCTGGGTTGATCTTTGGTATGTCAATAATATCTATGTTATTCCAATCTGCAAAGACATATTTAGACGCTTATCAAACTCGGGTACCTATTACATAATCCAGAATAGTCTCTCGTCATCACACGTAACTGACTTCCTAGGCGGCTGATAAAAGATCTACCCCTGAAGAGGATTGTTGGAATAACCAGAGATCGGTCGGCTTGTGATTAGGGTCAGGGTCCTGCGAGAGAATAACAGAATTAGTCCTTAACGATCAAATCTACCCAGACGAGACGATGGTCAGAACTGACAGGTGGGTAACCAGAACCAACCAGATCATATCCAGCTTCGCCTGATTGCGGCCAGTATACGCCAGCATTCACGACTTCGAGGCCAAACTTTGATGGCAATACATAATCAATACGCAGATTACCTGCAGCATTATTCCCTTCATCCCGAAAGTCAGCCGTATCAAGTTCATGAGGACCTGTATGTGAATCATTGGCGCCGCCCTGCTCAGCTGCTGCCGTCCAGCCGCCATTACTTTCCGGTTTGGGGTCGATAATGGCTGGATGATCCAGCAATTGCTGAATTGCCCCGGAAATACTATCGCCATCATTCGGATCAGCGTTAAAATCTCCCACAATAACGAAGCGACGCCCTTCCCCGAGGCCGCCCTTACGCCCCTTCTCACCATTGGTGTTCAGCCATGCATCGTCATAGATGTAGTCTGACTTATCAGGCGTAATATAATCTGCGAAGAAACGGATTTCATCGTGATTTCGGCGTCCATTGCGATCTTCGGGGCCATCAAAAGTCGGCGGGGTCGGGTGCATCATCAAGAGGTGCAATTCGTGATTGCCCACACCCACTGGAATATCAACGTGATTTTTAGAAGACAGACGAAACATCTCTTGCGCTTCTTCGCTATAATAATCAGCAGGCATTAAATTTCCAGGCATATCCTGCCACTTGAACTGCTTGAAGCTGCGGCTGAATTCCGAGAGAATGCGTTTTTTGGACAGAATTGCCATACCATACTGACCGGTGAACTTCCCGTACCCGAAAGAGTCGCCCGCATAAGCCGCAGAGCCAGGCTCCGTAACGATTTCCCCGTTATTATCAAAATCAATCGTACCCGGATTGAGCCCTGTATTGGAAGGAATCATCGTTATAAAAGGCCACGAAAGTGGCTTGATGCCAGCATCATTCGGCGGTGCTGTCAGATAATTATCACGGAAAACACCGAGTGGTATAAAGTCCCGGTGCCAATCAATCTCATTCAACACCAGAACATCTGGATCAACTTTCAGAATAATATCCGCAATAGCCTGAATTTGCGGGTCATCCCCGCGCATCATATCCTCAACCAGTTGTCCTTCTTTATCGCGAAAGAGCGAGACGTTGAATGTCGCAACACGTAAAGCGCCCTCCGGCTTTACCAACCGCTCTTCCAGATCCGGCGCTGCTTCTTGTGAACCGCCACAGGCGGCCAGCAACAGACACAGGCTGCTTGCCAACAATTTTCTCATTTTGCTCAACCCCAAATCGTTTACAGAAATCCAACAACGCTTTTTACGTCCTCAAGAATAGGTGTAGCAATAGCGTCTGCCCGATCAGCGCCTTTTTTCAAAATAGTTTCAAGAAAGGCAGGGTCTGCCTGCAATTTTCGCATCTCAGAAGTGACCGGCGCGAGTTTATCAACGGCAAGTTCCGCAAGGGCCGGTTTGAAAACGCCAAATCCCTGACCTGCATATTCAGCAAGAACATCCTCGGAGGTGCGCCCGGACAGCGCCGCAAAAATACCGATGAGATTTTCTGCCTCCAAACGCCCTTCCAAACCCTCCATCGTATCCGGTAATGGCTCGGGGTCGGTACGGGCTTTCTTGATTTTTTTGGCAATAGTGTCGGCATCATCCGTCAAGTTGATGCGCGACAGATCAGAGGGGTCAGATTTTGACATCTTGCTGCTGCCATCCCTGAGGGACATCACCCGCGCGCCGGCCCCCTTGATAAGAGGCTCTGGCAACGGGAAGAAGCCCCCGGCATCAAATTCATTGTTGAACCGCACCGCTATATCTCGCGTCAGCTCAAGATGCTGTTTCTGGTCTTCACCCACTGGGACATGGGTCGCCTTGTACAACAGGATGTCCGCTGCCATCAGGTTTGGATAGACAAAGAGACCGACTGAGGCGCGCTCCTTGTCCTTGCCAGCCTTGTCCTTGAACTGCGTCATGCGGTTCAACCATCCCATCCGCGCCACACAATTGAAAATCCAGGCAAGTTCGGCATGGCCGCTTACGGCAGACTGGTGAAAGATGATCGCTTTTTCAGGGTCAATACCGGCGGCGACATAAGCTGCTGCAATTTCCAGCGTCTGCGCACGCAGTTCTTTGGGCTCCTGCCACTGCGTGATCGCGTGCATGTCAACGACACAGAAAATGCACTCCATATCGTGCTGCAAAGCGACAAACTTGCGGATGGCTCCAAGATAATTGCCAAGATGCAGGTTTCCGGTGGGCTGGACGCCGGAGAACACGCGCTCCGGCCCCTGATAAATGTCCTGAGGCTCGCTCATACTGGCTCCTGTTTAAGAGCGGCCCTGTTACCGGAAAAAAATCAGGCTTTCCACCCGCAAATCATATCCGTGGCGCTCGCCCGATCGCAGTTGAGATATCACGCAGGTTCGCGCCCCTCAGCAGCAGACATAAGCCACCATACAGCGCCAGACCGCCAATGGTTAGAAAGATCAGAACCAGCCAGAGCTGTCCTAGCATGATGTTCACCAACTGCTCCTGCCAACCGAGCGCGCCGTAGATAGCAAGCCCCATGAGCAAGGCGGATATGATGATGCGCGGCGCACGGCTAACAAGGCGTTTATCTGGCTGCAATACTTTATCCTTAACAAGATGATGTGTCAGGAACGAGACCTCAATCCATGAAGCAATGCCCGTTGCCAGCGGCACAGCAAGATACCCAATAACAGGGAACAAGCTGATCGACAGAACCGTATTTATGGCAATTGCAATCAGCGAATACTTCATCGGTGTACGCGTGTTCTCGCGTGCAAAAAACGCTGAGGCCAGCACTTTATGCAAACAGAACGCCGGCAAACCGAAACCGAAAAGCATCAGCGCCATGCCGGTGGCTTCGGCATCTGCAAAGGTATAGGCACTCTCTTCCCGTCCAACAAGTTGCAAGGCGTCGCCCGCAAAATCCGTATAGAGCGCTGCACAGATCAATACCGGCATTGCCACCAGGGCAGCGGCAGCGGGAACGGCGAACAGCAGGGCCAGTTCAAGGCCACGATTTAGACTGTCTCGCGCGCCTTTTTCATTACCCTCTTTCAAGGCACGTGACATGGAAGGCATCAAGACAATACCAAGCGTAATGCCGATCATGGCAAGGGGCAATTGATAAAGCTGGTCTGCATTCATCAGCCAGCTGATGGCCCCGGCTTCTCGTGAAGCAATGTTAGTGCCAATAAACGTGTTCACCTGCAAGGCACTGGCCCCGATGAAACCGGGAGTGCCGAGAATCAGCAATCGCTTTACATGCAGCGTGAAGCGCGGCAGGCGCAATTTCAAGAGGAAGCCAGACCGCCAGGCGCCAAATATCAGGATCGCCAACTGCACGATCCCGCCAGCAAAAACGCCCCATGAGGCAGCATATCCGGTGACCTCCACATCCTCATTCGCGAACATGAGCACAGCGATAATCATGCAGATATTCAGAGCGAGCGGGGCGGCGGCGGCGGCGGCAAACTTATGCAGGGAATTCAGAATACCTCCCCCCAAGCCAACAAGAGACATCATCGCCAGATAGGGAAACATGATGCGAATGAACGCAACTGTCAGGTCAAATTTCTCGGGGTCCTGACTGAAACCTGTGGCCAGAAGATAAACAAAGAGCGGCGCAAAGATCATCACAAAGGCCGAGAGGGCCGTTAGAATAAACACCAGCCAGGCGAGGACATCTTCAGCGAAACGCTTGGCTTCTTCATGCCCGGCCTCAACATGACGCCCCTGAAACAGCGGGATAAATGCTGCCTGAAACGCCCCTTCGGCCAAGAGACGCCGAAACATATTCGGCAGACGGAAAGCAGCCCAGAATGCGTCAGCGACGGGCGAACCTGATGCACCTATCACCCCCGAGATGAGCACTTGCCGGGCAAACCCGAATACACGGGAGAGCATTATCAGCCCGGAGACCGTTGCCATGGATTTGAGAATACCGCGTGCCATTAAGAGGTTGTGCCTTTTACATGGTTACCCAGCTGTTAACTAACAGCCAGACCATCACCCTGAAACAGCCTCTCTGCGACCATAATAAGGCTATTTAGGGCCATTACCCGTCAAGTCTTTTGGGCGGCCGGAAGCATGTGATAAATGCATTGATGTTTTTTATAAATCACAATCAGCCTTTCTGCTCCAGAACAGCCAGCAGCCTTCTTCGTATCACTTCCTGTCGGCGTTTATCCGTTATCTTGTAGCCCGGCAGATCCTGAACATAGAATGTATCGATGGCTAGTTCTCCGTATGTCGCAATATAGGCAGACTTTATAGAAACGCTTACATCGCGCAGCGCAGAGGATAGTTCATAAAGCAAGCCTGGTCTGTCCATTCCCCGTGCTTCTACGATAAGCGAATCTTCGGATGCCTCCTGATCAAAGAAAACCTCAGCCTCCACATCAAAAATTCGATTGCGATCACCAAAGCGCGGCAGAACTTGCAGATCAATATTTTCCAATGATGTAACTGCTGCATCGAACTTACATACCAACGCCTCAATCGCCTGCTGTCGCAATTGCAGGTCCATTTGAGAATGATCCTGCTCCCGACGGAAAAGAAAAATATTGGCAGCCATTTCGGCTCCCTTCCCCAAGGGACTAACGGGGAAAGCGCTGGAAGCTCGTACGGTGCCACCAATCGAAGCGATTGTTCCCGCAACCGAGGCATATAAACCAGGTCTATCACGGGAATAGACCATCACCTCTGTTAATCCGTTGTCTGAAAGGGTGACCAGTGATCGGCCAGGGCCATTACTCTGGTCAACTTCCCGCGTGAGTCTTGCAAACCGGGCAGCCGATTCAGGCGTTGCACCATCAAAAAAGGCCGGGCTTAGCCGACTGAAAAATTTTTCCAGTTCCGGTACAGACCAATCACTTAGAGCGCGCGCAGTTTGATTACGAAATGCTTGGCGTCTTTTAAGGAGCAATTTCTCCAGACCCAAACTTCCATCCTCGAACCAGGCTCTGGCCGCCTCATACAGAACAGTAATATCGCGCCTTGTCCAATTATCAGAAGATTGCAGCCCAAGGACACGCAGGCGGCACGCTGTCAAAACCATCAATAGGTTCAACCGCTTTACATTCCCTACTTGCTCACAAAAACTCTGTACGAGTTTTGGCTCCATAATATTTCGCCTCGCTGCGGTGCCAGCCATGAGCTTATGATTCAGGATCGTCCAGACCACATCGGCAATGGACTCCTTTTCCTGCAATAAATGTTTGACAGATTTTCGCACTTCGCGAGCGACGCGATCTTCCGATAAATGCGGCAAGGCTTCCAGAGATTCCTGCAAAGCAACGACAAGAAAGTACGGCAACACACTATCTGCAGCATGAACGATCGAAGTTGATATCGGGTATTCCTTCTTCAAGGCACCACTCATGATGTCTATCAGGATACCGATCGATTTGAGCGTATGCTCATCAAGAGTATACTTACGAAAGAGACCATATTTCATTCGCCCGACCAGTCGTCCGAATACCGGAAAATAACCGGCAAGCAACGAAGATTCGGTCATATCCCGCAGAAGGCTTTCAGTATCTTCCGTATCAAGCAGGATTGCTTCAAAACATTTTGCGATCTGGGGATCCGCAATAGTCGCTTTGGCAAGAAATTTTGCCTCAGAAGCTACTGTCTTGAGCGCATCCGGGTGAATATCACAAGCGGGTGCACGCCCTGCTATTCTAAACAATCGGAATAAATCCACCGGGTGGCTCGCAACAGCAGCATGGTCGACAAAATCAAGTCGACCATTGCGCAGCATGAAATTGTCTGCGCTCCCCACTTCATCTGGTCTGATTTTCCGAGCAGATGTACCAAATAACCCCTTATTGAGGGATTGAAACAATGACGAGACAAACAGGCGCGGGCTCTTTAGCTCAGCCTCTTCAAGGCTGGCGCAGATGACGCCAGTCAGGCGGCCGACTTCAGTCGCTGTGATAAAATAGTGTTTCATCAACCGTTCTGCGGCTGGCATGTGTTCCCTGTCCTGATATCCCAGTCGCTCCGCAATTTCAGGTTGAATGTCGAGAGTAAGGCGTTCATCAGGTCGACCGCGCAAATCATGCATTTGCACACGGACAGACCATATAAAATCTAGTGACTTGCGATAGCTTGCAACTTCCTCATCAGAAAAAATGCCAGCTTCATGGTGCTCAGGTATATTGGCCGTGCCTTGTGTATAACGTGCAAGCCAGTGGATAGTCTGTAAATCTCTTAACCCACCCTTGCCTTCCTTGACATCCGGTTCAATTTGATAGCGTGAAGCAAAGGCCTCCGAAAGCCGTTGTTCGCGCTCTTCCAACTTCGCCTCAACAAACTGCTGAACAGTCTGCTGCCTGTGCTTTTCGTAGCGTGCCCGAAAGTCATCCACGATAGACTCCGCACCAATCAGCATACGGGCATCAAGGAAAGATGTATTTCCAGAAAGATCTTCCTTCGCAAAAGTGATCGCGCTGGCGGGAGAATGAACGCACTGCGCAATAGTGAAGCCGGTATCCCAAAGGGCGTATAGGATGAAATCCGTCAGTGGTTTGACTTTTTGCCTGGCGTAAGGTGCATGAAGAAAAAGAAGGTCAATATCAGAGTATGGCGCCAACGCCCCACGTCCGTATCCGCCTATTGCCATCACTGCGAGATATTGAGCCTCTTCTGGAAAATGCCAGGCACCTGCTTCGTATAACCCCTTAATAGCCGAGTCAGTTATATCAGAAAGGCGCTTGTTTATTGCCCCCCCCTTGCGAGTACGACTCACAACTTTATGGTAAGCATCGGCACGGGTATCGCGGATCAACTGACCCAGCTTGAAGCTTGACTCGCGAAAAGAAAGCTCGGGCGCAACGCGGATAATTGTACTGCGTAAATTCTCTCTCGCCTTAATTGGCGTGCCTGATTTATTCATGCTGCTTGATTATGTCCTTTAGCTGATAAAGTGCATCAAGAGCTTCCCGCGGTGACATGGAATCAGGATCGACTTGTCTAACCTGCTCCACCAGTTCATCCCACTTGCTGTTGGCCTCAGGCAACGGAGCAGCAGAAAAAAGAGGCAGTTCCTGGATCAGGGCATCAACGCCACCATGCTTGTGGACCTTGCCGTCTTCAAGGAGCCGCAATATTTCTTCAGCGCGCTGAACAGCCTGTTTTGGCAAACCAGCTAGCCTCGCAACAGCAACGCCATAAGAGCGGTTGGCAGAGCCTGAAACAACCTCATGCAGGAAGACTATTTCCTGCTGCCACTCCTGCACTTTCATGGAGACATTTTCGAGACGCTCCAAACGTTCTGACAGGATCGTCATTTCGTGATAATGCGTTGCGAACAGACCGCGGCAGCGGTTCACATCATGAAGGTGTTCCGCCGTTGCCCAGGCAATCGACAAGCCGTCAAACGTCGCCGTGCCACGCCCTATTTCATCCAGTACAACGAGGGAGCGATCCGTTGCCTGATTAAGAATGGACGCTGTTTCAACCATCTCGACCATAAAAGTCGACCGTCCACGCGCAAGATCATCAGATGCTCCAACACGCGAGAAAACACGATCAACAACGCCAATATGCGCCGAGGTGGCCGGCACAAAACTGCCAATCTGCGCCAGAATTGCGATCAGGGCATTCTGCCGCAGAAAGGTTGATTTACCGGCCATGTTCGGCCCTGTCACGAGCAGAAGTCGGGATTGCCCACCGCTTGCCAGAGCGCAGTTATTCGGAATGAACCTTGCATTTTCGTCACCTGATGATTGCCGTAAGGATTGTTCGACGACCGCATGACGCCCGCCAGTGATGTCAAAGGCAAGGCTCTCATCAACTACCGGGCAGATATAACCACAAGCGCTCGCAAGTTCAGCAAGGCCCGCAAAGACATCAAGCTCAGCCAGTGCTTCTGCAATGACGAAGATCTCTGCCGCACATTCTGAAGCCTTATCAGACAAGGCTTTGAATAATTCCAGTTCCCGTGCAATGGCACCATCACGCGCCCGACTGATCTTGGCGTCGAGTTCTGATAATTCGACTGTCGTGAAGCGCATGGCGCTGGCGAGCGTCTGCCTGTGGATAAAAACACCGGGTTCTTCTTGTGTCAGTTTATCTGCTTGCGCGACTGGCGTTTCTATAAAGTAGCCAAGCACATTGTTATGCTTAATTTTCAAAGATTTTATGTCTGTTTGCTGACGATACTCTCCTTCAAGGCCAGCAACGATCTGGCGTGAGTTATCGCGCAAGCCTACAAGTTCATCCAAACTATTGTCGTATCCTGGCGCGATGAAGCCTCCATCCCGACTTAACAGAGGTAAGTCTGCATCCAGAGCAACTGTCAGATCATTATAGAGTTTACCAACTGTTTCAGGCGCAGCATGTAGATTTGTGCATAGCTGCTTGACAGGTGCCGGCATCATAACCGCTGCAAGGCTTTGTGCAGTGGAAGCCTTGAGGAGTTTTCGTAACTCTCCCGCCAGACGAATACCATCGCGTAAGGCGGCAAGATCACGCGGCCCTCCCCGCCCGAGGCCAAGACGTGATGAAGCACGTTGCATATCAGGCGCTCTTGTCAGCAATACACGCATTTTTTCACGCAGATCAGCCTGATCATGAAAGTATTGCACAGCGCTCTGCCGCTTCTGAATCTCATCAATTCTAGTCAGCGGACGCGCAAGCCAGTTACCAAGCTGCCGGGCGCCTGGTCCCGTGACAGTGTTATCTATAGCCGATAATAGCGACCCGTTGCTTTCGCCTCGTTGTGTCTGGTCAATTTCGAGGGACGCGCGCGTTACAGCGTCTATGACCATGGTCTCTGACCGATCTGTACGCCGGGGAGTCTTCAGGGATGGCATTTTGCCTGCCTGTGTCAGTTCCATGTAGGATACCAGCGCGCCCATGGCAGCAATCTCATCCGCCTGGAAGTCACCGTAAGCATCAAGAGATTTGACGCGGTACAACTCCGAGAGGGCGCGACGCGCAGACTGTATATTAAACGAAGACGTAGCCTGAGTGGTGAGACAATAGTCACCCCGCAGATCATGTAAACTGGCTTGCCATGCATCAGGGATATTTTCTGCCAGCAAAATCTCTTTCGGCGACAATGCCGCAAGCTCCGATGACAGATCATCTCTGATGACCATTCTGGTCATAAGTTCGCCAGTGGAGAGGTCAGCCCAGGCAATCGCCCCCTTATCACCGCGACCGGTGGAAACGGCTAAGAGGTAATTATGACGCCGGGTTTCAAGCAGAGTATCTTCAGTGAGTGTGCCAGGCGTAACAAAGCGAACGATCTCACGACGGACGACAGATTTGGGACCGCGCTTTTTCGCTTCTGCCGGCTCTTCCGTCTGTTCGCACAGGGCAACCTTGAAGCCAGATCTTATCAGGCGCGCCAGGTATCCCTCATGGGAGTGCCAGGGGACGCCACACATGGGGATGTCCTCACCCTTGTGCTGTCCCCGGCGGGTCAGCGTGATGTCGAGAGCTGCTGCGGCCTTGATAGCATCTTCAAAGAACAGCTCGTAAAAGTCACCCATGCGAAAGAAAAGCAAGGCGTCACCCGCCTGCGCTTTCATTTCCAGATACTGCGCCATCATCGGCGTGACCGGCTTTATCGCCTTGCCGGGCTGAGCGCTTCCATCCATAGACCCTCCGATGCGACCGCTTATACCTGTGACGGGGGCGAGTCGAAAGGGCACGTTTTTAACATCTTGCCCTTGATCCAACCTGCAAGATGATTGACGGTCACCACATGAAAATCTCAGCCACTGCAATGCATGTCATGGTCGTGAATGGTCGTGAGATACCTGTAGATATCAGAGTCAATCGCCGCGCCCGCCGATACATTCTTAAAGTGGACCCATTCAGACCGGCAATTCTGCTGACCTGTCCGTCCCAGCGTCAGAAGAAAGCGGCCCTTGCTTTTGCCGGCGAGCGACGCGACTGGATTGCGCAACAACTATCTGAGGCCCCTGCCCCGCAACCATTTGTGCCCGGTGCCAGAATCCCAGTGCGAGGCATCGCACATGAGATTGTCAGCGACCCGGAAAGACGGCGCAGCATTGAAGTATCGACTTGTCCTTCCCGGATCATTGTTGGAGGTGACCGGACTCATCTTGACCGACGCCTCAAAGACTGGCTTCGCCGTGAAGCACGCAAGGAATTTGCGGATCATGCAGATGTCTTCTGCACACAATTGGGCGTTGACCGACGGCGCATCAGCGTCCGCGACACAAAGACAAGATGGGGCTCATGCTCCTCCGGTGGCACAATTTCCTTTAGCTGGCGTCTGATCTTTACGCCGCAATTTGTGTACAAATACGTCATTGCGCACGAGGTTGCACACCTGCGGCACATGAACCATTCCGCAGCTTTCTGGCAGACTGTCGACAGTCTTGTGGAAGATAGGGAAGAGGCAGAGAGCTGGCTTAAGGTTAATGGCACAGAACTTTATGCCTATGGGGTCAGGCATTCCGGGCAACGCGGCGCAGTAGCAGCGTGAAGCGTTGGGCACAGCCAGAATCAGGACCCTAGGTTGTGTTGACATTCAGGATTCACAGATTGGTTTGTTTGTGATTCAAGCTGTCTACTGGATAGGAGGCCAGCATGATTGAGCAGACAGG